>ONTJ01000010.1 GCA_900320735.1 uncultured Eubacteriales bacterium | reverse complement strand
AGTATTTTGATTTTTCATAATTATTTGATATAATCTTTATAGAAATTAACCTTATATATATTTCTAAACGTATTCAACTGGCGCACCATATGATTATAAAGAACTGCTTTTTGGCCGTTCTTTTTTTGATAAATCAGATACATATATATATTACACATATTTAATTTTGAAAGAGTGGTACTTTTTATATATAATGAGCCATAAAAAATTTGACAAAATAGGTCAGTTGTGTTAATATAATGCACGTCGTTTCAAATGAAGGGGGAAGTTTTATATGGAAACTAGAAGTAAATCAGGTTTTATTAGGGATTTAATAATAAAGATATTTTTAATATTATTATTTGTATTTTTAATAACATTAATATTTCCAATACCTAATTTAACACCAATTTATAATAGAATATTTAATGATAATGTTCAAACAATGAAGGATGCGGCTGAAAATTACTTTACTAAAGAAAGAATGCCACAAAATGAAGGTGATTCTTCAAAACTAACATTAAAGCAAATGCTAGACAAAAAATTAATTTTACCATTTACTGATAAAAATGGTAATGAATGTGATTTAGAAAAATCATATGTAAAAGTTACTAAAAAGAAAACAGAATATGAACTTTTAGTAAATTTAAAATGTGGTTCTGAAACAAATTATATAATAGAACCTATTGGATGTTACGATTTTTGTCCAGATAATTCATGTGTTAAAGAAGTAAAAACAGATGAAACTACTGGTAAAGTAACAATTATAAAAGATAATACAAATACAACAGATGATAAATATAAATTACAATATTTATATACTAGAACAATAACTAATACAGATTGGGTATTGGGAAATTGGACAACAAATAAACAAAAAGAAACTGATACTGTTAAATTAGTTGATACTAAATTACAATATACAGGTAAGAAAAAAGTAAATTCAGGAACAAGTATATACAAGCATATAAAATATGGTTATAAAGATAACTGGACAACAGATACAAATTGGACAGAGGAAATACGACCAATAACTGATACTTATAAATTAGCAGATACAAGAACATTATATACAGGTCAAAAGAAAATTACTGAAAACAAGACAGAATATAAACATGTAAAATATGGTTATAAAGATAACTGGACAACAGATACAAAATGGACAGAAGAAGTTAAAAAAGAAACTGATATACTTAAAATAGCTCATACAAGAACATTATATACAGGTCAAAAGAAAATTACTGAAAACAAGACACAATATAAACATGTAAAATATGGTTATAAAGATGGTTGGAGTGAGACAGGATATCAATCTACAAAATATAAAACTAATGATAAAGTTGTATTATTAGGTACAAGATATACTGTAAGAAAAACAGTTAAAAAGACCATAGGAACTTGGTCTGAATGGGAAAAAGACACAACATGGAGAACATCTAAACCAGCTGATACATCTAGTAAACAATGGTCTGATGCTTATAATAAAAAGTCATCTACAGATAAAAGATTATTATATAATTCTTATGAATCAACTACACCATTAACATCTAATGGAAGTAGATATTATGAATTCTTATATTATGATGATGTACCATGTAAAACAAGTTGTACTTCATCAACAATAAGAGTATATTACTATCGTGTATATGAAATAGTAACAAATACAGAATATCAATATATGTATAGAACATATTCAACAAGTGAAAGTTATTCTACTGATGAAAAAGTTGTATATGATGCAGATGAATATGTAAAAAATGGTTATACAATTGTAAAATATGAATATAATTATAAAATTAATAACAGACAAAAATATGTAGTAGACACAAAATGGACAGATTCAAAAACATCACCAAGCGGTTATGAATATACTGGTGAAACAAGAGAAAACAAAGTAACTAGATATGAAAAATTAAATAAATGGCTTACAAATAAAGGTGCTTTGGGGGATTATACATATAATGTAATAACTAAAAAGCAATATAGATATAAGCATAATAATAAAGAAAAATATGTAGTAGATACAAAATGGACAGATTCAAAAACATCACCAAGTGGTTATGAATATACTGGTAATTCAAGAACAATGACTGAAATAAAATATGAAAAATTTGATAAATGGGTTACAAGTAAAGGTGCCTTAGGTGACTATACATATAGTATAATAACTAAAAAACAATATAAATATAAATATAACAATAAAGAAAGATATGTAGCAGATACAATTTGGACTGAATCAATTACATCACCAAGAGGTTACGAATATACTGGAGAACATAAAGTAAACACTACTTCAGGATATGTTGATTTAGGTAGATGGGTTGATAGTCAATCTGAACTTGGAGAATATACATATGATATTGAAACAAGAAGGTTATATAGATATAAAGTAAAAACAACACAGACTAAAATTGAAAGTAAATGGTTTGATAAAAATCCTGGTGGAGACTGGGTATATGCAAATCAATCAAGAAAGGTAAAAGTTAATTAATAACTTTTATCTTTTTTATTGATTATAATTATAAAATGTTATATACTTGTATTGTAATAGGAGGTAAAAATGGAAAAGAAAGAAACATATTCAGCTGGTTTAGTGCTTGGAATTTTATCTATACCATGCGGTCTTTTAATAGCTATCTCTGGATGGATATTAGGAATAATTGGAATAGTATTAAATATTAAAAATAAAGCTGAAAAAAATACAACAGCTGGTTTAGTATTAAGCATTGTTGGTTTAGTATTATCAATACTTAATTCAATATTAGGTGCAATTCTTGTGGCTAGATTATATGCATAAAAAAGATAATTATAATTATCTTTTTTTATGTTAAAATAATATAAAAGGAGGAATTATTATGATAGTTAGTGTTCTTGTTGAGATATCTATGGGAAAAATTGAAAAAACATTTGATTATGTAGTTCCTCATATTTTAGAAAAAGATATTCAATTAGGAAAGAGAGTACTTATACCTTTTGGAAATAAAATTTTGGAAGGATTTATAATGCAAATAAAAGGTTCTTCTGATTATGATTTGAAGGAAATAATATCAGTAGTAGATGATAGTCCTATATTGAATGAAGAACTTTTAGATTTGGGTAAATGTATGAAGGAAGAATTGTTTTGCAATTTAATATCAATATATCAAGCAATGCTTCCAAATGGGTATAAAGCTAAATATAAAAACAATATAAAAGAAAAATATGTTGATTATATAAAAATTAAAAATACTCAGTTAGCCTATGAATTCATTAATAATTCAAAAGCAAAAAAACAGGTAGAAATTGTGCAGGAACTACTAAAAAATGATATGTCACTTAAAAAGAAATATAATTCTTCTTTAGTAAGATCACTAGTTGATAAAAATATTGTTGAAATAATAAAAGAGGAAAAGTATAGAATAAATAGTGGTGGTATGTGTGAGCCTTTACTCAAATTAAATGAATATCAACAAAGTGCATTCGTTAAAATAAAAAACAGTAATAAAGATGTCATATTATTACATGGGATAACAGGCTCTGGTAAAACTGAAATATATATGCATTTAATAAAAGAACAATTGGATAATAATAAATCTGCAATTGTACTTGTACCTGAAATAAGTTTAACTCCTCAAATAATAAGTAGGTTTCAAAAACATTTTTCATCAAAAATAGCAGTTTTGCATAGTGGTCTTTCTGATAGTGAAAAATATGATGAATATAGAAAAATAAAAAGAGGGGAAGTTTCTATAGTAATAGGTGCAAGAAGTGCTATATTTGCCCCTCTTTCAAATATAGGTATTATTATAATTGATGAGGAGCAATCATCGTCATATAAGCAAGAGCATAATCCTAAATATAATGCTATAGATGTAGCAATAAAAAGAGCTAAATATCATAATGCAAAAGTGATATTAGGAAGTGCAACACCCACTATAGAAAGCTATGCTAGAGCTGATAAAGGATATTATGAGTTAGTTTCTCTTGCAAAGAGAGCAAACAATGCAAGCTTACCAAATGTTGAGATTGTTGATATGAAATATCAAATAAAAAAAGGTAATACAATTTTTTCAGATCTATTAGTTGAAAATATAAAAGAAGCATTAGCCAGAAATGAGCAAATAATATTATTTTTAAATAAAAGAGGTTATTCTTCATATCAAATGTGTAGTAATTGTGGTAGTGTTATTAAATGCCCTAATTGTGATATAACACTCACTTATCATAAAAACAGTGATTTGAATAGATGCCACTATTGCGGATATGCCCAAAAAGTATTAAAAATATGTCCATATTGTAAGAGTGATGGACTTAAAAATTTTGGATTAGGTACTGAAAAAATAGAGGAAGAATTAAATAAATTATTTGATGCGAGAGTTATCAGAATGGATATAGATACTACAAGTAAGAAAGGTTCACACGATAAAATAATTAATTCTTTTATGAACCATGAATATGATATTTTAGTTGGTACCCAAATGATAGCAAAGGGGCTTGATTTTCCTCTTGTTAGCTTAGTAGGCATAATAAATGCGGATACTCTACTTAATATTCCAGATTTTAGAAGTAATGAACACACTTATCATATGCTATCTCAAGTTTCAGGTAGAGCGGGGAGATCAAATATTGAAGGGAAAGTAATTATACAAACATTTAATCCAGATAATTATAGTATTTTACTTGCTAAAAATCATGATTATATTGGATTTTATAATAAAGAAATGAAGATAAGAAAAAAATTAAGTTACCCTCCATATTATTTTATATCACTTATAAAAATAGGAAGTAAAGATTATAATGATGTGAAAGCTGAATCACAAAAAATATATAATTACATTAAGCCTAATTTATCTAAGGAAATGATAGCCTTAGGACCATCACCAACTAATATTTTAAAAATTAATAATATTTATTATTTCCAGATAATGATTAAATATAGAGATAAAGATAGAATAAAAGAAATATTAACAGATGTAATGAAATTAGAAAAAGATAATAGGAAGATAGATATTAGTATAGATATTAATCCAATTACTTTATAAAATGTATTTACTTAAGTTTTTTCTTATGTTATAATACATTTGGCTTTGAAAAAAACACAGATATTGATTTACAAACCATGTGCCCTTACGGGTGGAGAGTAAATATGAGATATCTGAAAGACAAACAAAAGGAGGAATGAATAAATGGCAGTAGTTTCAATGGGTTATTTATTAGAAGCTGGAGTACACTTTGGTCACCAAACTAAAAGATGGAATCCAAAAATGAAGGAATATATTTTCACAGCAAGAGAAGGAATCTATATAATAGATTTACAAAAAACAGTTAAAAAAATTGAAGAAGCATATGATGCTTTAAAGGAAATCACAGATAATGGTGGTAAGGTAATATTTGTAGGAACAAAAAAACAAGCACAAGAGGCTTCAGCTGAAGAAGCAATAAGAAGTGATAGTTATTATGTAACTGAAAGATGGCTTGGAGGAACTCTTACAAATTTTAGAACAATTAAAAGAAGAATAGGATTTTTAGATCAAGTTGAAAAAATGGAAGCAAATGGTACTCTTGAGTTACGTCCTAAAAAAGAAGTTATAAAAATCAAAAAAGAGTATGACAAATTAAATTCTTATTTCTGCGGAATTAGAAATATGAAAAAATTACCAGATGCAATGATTATTACTGATCCTAAGAAAGAATATATAGCTATTAAAGAAGCTAGAAAACTTGGTATACCAGTTTTTGGTATAGTTGATACAAACTGTGATCCAGATTTAGTAGATTATGTAATTCCTGCTAACGATGATGCTGTAAGAAGTGTTAAAATAATTTTAGGAGTACTTGCTAACGCTATTAATGAAGGAACAGATAGAGAAATAGTTGATTTCTTAACTGATGAAGATAAAAATAAAAAAGATTCTAATAAAGAAACTAAAAAAACTGTAAAAACAGAAGAAGTTAAAGAACCTAAAAAAGAAGTAAAAGCTAAAAAAGAAACTGTAAAAGAAGATAAAGAAGAAGTCAAAGCCGAAGTAGAAGATTTATCTAAAAAAACAGTAGCTGAATTAAAAGAATTAGCTAAAGAAAAAGGTATTGAAGGTTATAGTAAACTTAAAAAAGCAGAACTTTTAGAAGTTTTAAATAAATAAACCGGAGGTGTGATATATGAATACAAGTTTAATTAAAGAATTAAGAGACATGTCAGGTGCTGGTTTAATGGATTGTAAAAAAGCATTAGAAGCAAATGATGGTGATTTAGATAAAGCAATGGATTACCTAAGAGAAAAAGGTATAAGTAAGGCAGCAAAAAAACAAGCAAGAATAGCTGCAGAAGGATTAAGTACTATATTAATTGATGGCGATTGTGCTTGCGTTGTTGAAGTAAACTGCGAAACTGACTTCGTTGCAAAAAATGAGAAATTTGTTAATTTAGTAGATAAAATTGCTAAATTAATTGTAAATAATGATGTTAAGACTATGGAAGAAGCATTAGCTCTTTCAACTGATGAAGGTACACTTAATGATATATTAGTAAATATGACTGCAACAATAGGTGAAAAGATAAGTTTTAGAAGATTTGAAAGACTTACTAAAACATCTACACAAAATTTTGGTAGTTATATTCATATGGGTGGTAAAATATCTGTATTAACTTTAATTGAAGGTGCTTCTGAAGAAGTTGCTAAAGATGTTGCTATGCATTCTGCTGCTATGAGACCTTCTTATATAAGAAGAGAAGATGTTAAAGCAGAAGAAATAGAAAAAGAAATGAGTGTATTGAAAGAACAAGCTATGAATGAGGGAAAACCAGCTGAAATAGCTGAAAAAATGGTTCAAGGTAGAATTAATAAATACTACAAAGAAATATGCTTAGAAGAACAAGAATTCGTAAAAGATCCTGATCTAACAGTAGGAAAATTCGTTCAAAATAATGGCGGAACTATAATAAATATGGTTAGATTCGAAGTTGGAGAAGGAATTGAGAAAAAAGAAGAAAACTTTGTTGAAGAAGTTATGAGTCAAATAAACGGATAAGAGAAAGAAATTTCTCTTTTTTTAATTGAAATTATATTAGTTATGTAGTAAAATGTTATTGAATGAGAGGATGATATTATGGACAATATTTTATTAGAAACTGAAGAAAGAATGAACAAGGTAATAGAAAACTTGGAAATTAGATTTACAACTATAAGAGCAGGTAGAGCAAATCCTGCAATACTTGATGGAGTAAGAGTTAATTATTATGGAACACCTACACCACTTAATTCACTTGCTACAATTTCAGTTCCAGAGGCAAGAAAATTACAAATAAAGGCATTTGATAAATCATGTTTAAGTGATATAGAAAAGGCAATTTATGAAGCAGATTTGGGATTGACACCAAATAATAATGGTGAATTAATATTTATAACAATACCAGAGCTTACTGAAGATAGAAGAAGAGAACTTGTAAAGCAATCAAAGGCGATGTGTGAAGAAGCAAAAATAGCTCTTAGAAATGTCAGACAAGACTCTAATAATGAAATTAAAAAATTAGAATTAAATGATGATGAAGAAAAATATGCTATGAATGAGGTTCAAGAATTAATAAATAAATATAACAAAATTGTCGACGAAAAAACAAAAGAAAAAGAAGAAGAATTAATGACAATATAGTTAATTTTCAGGAGATATTGATGAAGAAAATAATATATATTTTAATAATTGTTTTATGTTTTATATTATCTTATTTCATATATAGAAGACTATCTTTTAATAATTTGATTAATGATGTTATAGATCATGACACTAAGATAAATTATGATACAATGATACAACTAACTTTAGATAATCAAAGTTATTCTTCAAAAATAGAGTTGGATATTAGAAAGGCAGATAATATAAAGAAAATTACTATAAATAATTACCGAAACAATAAATTAGAAAGTAATATATATGAATATTGGATAAAAGAAAATAAAAAGTATATTACATATGTTTATAATGGAATAGAGTTTGAAAAAAGAAAATCAGTCAATATGATTAATATAGATTATAAGAAATTGAAGGACTGCATTTTAAAAATAAAAAGTAAAAGAAAAAATACTTATATTGTAAGCATGAAGGCATATGATGCATATAATATCATCTATGGTAGTGAAGTTTTGTCTAAGAAAGATCTAAATAAGAAAATAGATGTTAAAATAGTAAAAGATGATAATAAAAATTTTATAAAAGAAATATCATACAAAATTGATAATTTAAATAATTCTTCTGTTGATGATAAAAAAACAAATTATAGTGTTAAGATTAAAAATATAAACATAGATAATACAAATAAAATAAAATTACCTTTTAAAAGATAAAAAAGTGCAAAAAGTAGGCACTTTTTTTTATTTTTTTCATAAATTAGAGTAGAGGAGTGATAAAAATGTCTAGTTACAAAGAAATTGTTACAAAAGCTGTTGTAGGAAAAGGCAAAAAATATTTTAAAAATAAATATAATATTGAAAGTGATACGATACCTTCTAATATTCTAGGATGTTGGATTATAAATCATAAATTTAAAGGCTATCTTCAAGGTGAAGAAGTAAAAGTTGATGGGTCATTTGATATTAATATTTGGTATTCATATGACAATGATACTAAAACTAACGTAATAAATAAAACAATTAAGTATAATGAGTTAATTAACGTAAAAACAAAATTAAATGTAGATTTTGAAGATTCTCAAATAATAGTAAGAATTTTAAAACAACCAACATGTTCTAATGTTCAAATAAATGGAAATAATATAGACTTTGATATTGAGAAGGAACTTGGAATAGAAATTGTAGGTGATACTAAAGTTAAGATAATGGTTGAGGATGATGAAGATAAATGGGAAATATTTGATGATGAGGTAAATGATGAGGTACAAAAACAAATAGACGAAGAGGTAAATGAAGACTTTTTAGAATAAAGGTCTTTTTTTGTCAACAAAAATAGTTGACAAAAGGAAAAAATAATAGTATCATATCTATAGCATTTTTAAGGAGGAAATATTTATGGCAGTTAAGATAAGATTAAAAAGAATGGGTGCAAAAGGTAAACCATTTTATAGAGTTGTAGTTGCTGATTCAAGAACAGCTAGAGATGGTAAAGTAATTGACCAAGTTGGTTATTATAATCCATTGAATGGTGAAACTAAATTAAGCGATGAAAAAGTAATAGACTGGTTAAAAAAGGGTGCACAACCTACAGATACAGCTAGAAATCTTTTATCAAAATCAGGAATTATGACTAAATTTCATGAAGAAAAAAGAGGTAATTAATAATGTCGTTAGTTGAATTGACACAAATGATTATAAAATCTTTAGTAAGTGATCCAGATTCTATTTCGGTTAAAGAATTTGAAAATGATGATGAAATAATTATTGAAGTTATCGTTAGTGAAGAAGAAATGGGATCAGTTATAGGTAAAGATGGAAAAATAGCTAATTCAATTAGAACTATTATTCAAGCAAGTTCTTATTTAAAAGATAATAAAAAAGTAAAAATAAATATAAGTTCTATTTAGAACTTATTTTTTATTGCAAAAAAATTGATTTTGAGATATAATAAACTAAATTTTAGTATTACTGGGGGTATTTATGAAAAAGTTGGTAAAATATCTGCAATGGTTGGCATTTGCAATTTCATTAATAACTTTATTAGTATATTTAGTGTATACATTATATATTAAATTAAATCCATCTATTATTGTAACTGATAGACTAGTAAAGTCACTTAAGACATATTTAATAATTGCACTTGTTTCGTTATTTATAGGCCTATTGATAATATTACTTAAAAAAATATATTATCTAACAAGAAGCGAAGCAATAGTTAAAACAAAAACTAGAAAAGTTGTTGTATCTGAACAACCTATAGATAAAATAAAATTTGCTAAAGTAGATGAAGTAATAAGTGAAGAGATAAAAGAAACAAAACGTGTAGTTAAAGATAATGATGATAAAGTTAGATGCAGCGAATGTGGAAATGTAATATCTAAAGATGCTGCTATATGTCCACATTGTGGTGTATTATATGATAAAGCAATATTAAAAATATTGAAAAAATATGATAAAATAAAAGAAAAGAAAGAAAGAAAAATTAGTTTTGCAGCATTTATTATAAATATAATATTAATCATAGTATTTTTTGTATTATGCGTAATACTTGGTAATAAAATATATGATAAAGTTGAATATTATAAAAATAATACAGTTCAAAAGTAAGATATAATCTTACTTTTTTTATATTAGAGGATTTTCAACATTAGCAGGGTTAAGAGTTTGTTCTTCTTTGTTCAAATATGCGACATATAAAATTATAATTGAACTAATTAAAGTTAGAATATTAGTAGTCAATAATAAACTACTTTTATATTTTGCGTTTTTGTTATTTTCATTTTTATAATTATTATATCCAACATATAATGAGATAGATACTGCAATCAAGATAACTATTCTATTATAAAATGAGATGTCTAATTTTTGCTTATTTGATAAAACATATTTTTTATTTGATAGTTTAGCTCTATCATCTAATGTTAGTGTGAGACTTACTAAAGATGCAAGTATGAATATAATTGAGGATATCACACTTAAATCTATTAATTTTTCCTCATTTTTAGTGCTTTTCATAGTAAATTTTATTCAATGTGTAAATTAAATATGTAAAATGCTTCAATTTTTTATATATTTGGTATATAATATGTATGCGCCCAAAAATGGAGGAAGTATGAATAAGATATGGTTTGTTATAATTATATGGATTTCTAAAATTTTATATATATTTTCTAAAGTATTTAACAAAAATATCTGTATAGGTAAATTTGCATGCAAAATGCAAAAAAATTTTATTAGATATTTTTCGAATATAGATTATAACAATGTGATAGTAATAACTGGTACAAATGGTAAATCACTTACCAGCACTATAACATTGAATATATTAAATCAATCAGGTAAAACAGTAATTAGCAATATTGATGAGAATAATAATATTTCTGGTATAGCTAGTGCCTTTATAAAGAAATGTGGTTTTTTTGGAAGAATAAAGTGCGATTTTATATTACTTGATGTTAATGAAAATATTATTGAAGAATTTTATGACCTTATAGCGTTTAAGAATTTATGTGTAACAAATATTCAAAGTGATTATATAAGAAGTAATGGAAACATACTTTATAGATTTAATAATATTAGAAATATTATTGATGATGGTATGACATTATACATAAATAATGATGATCCGAATAGTAAATTACTTGGTGAGGAATTGGATAAGACAATATATTTTGGAGTGTCTAAAAATGAACGCTCATATATTCAAAAAGATTTATTTGATGTAAGTGTTTCGTGTCCTAAATGTGGTAATAAGATAATCTTTAACTATAATAATACTAATAATATGGGAAACTTTAGATGTAGTAATTGTGATTATAAAAGTGAATCAAATCCAACACATCAAATAGTAAGAATAGATTATGATAATAATGAAATAGTATGTAATAAAGATAAATATTCCGTTTCAAATATAGAACCAATTTATCTATATTCTTATGCTTGTTCAATAAGTATATGTAGAAATTTTGGTATAACTAAAAAACAAATTGAAGAAGGGTTCAATATACTTGAAAATAATATATTGAATGTAAAAGTACGCGATAAAAATATCAAATATATACAGATAAAACATGAAAGTGCTGAAAGTTTTAAATTTGCAATGGATTATATATCGGAAGATAAAAATAATAAAGTGGTTGTTATTGGAATAGATACACATAAATATATAAATACATTTGTTATGTATGATAGTAATTTATCCAACATATTAAATACAAATATAGAAAAGTGTATATGTTTTACAAAGGATGTGTGCTATGATATAGCAAACATATTGTCATATGCAGGATTACCAAAAGATAAAATATTAGTATTAAATACTGATAGTTATATTTCTGTTTTTAGAGAAATAAATAAGTTAAATGTTGATAACATATATTTAGTCTCTTGTAATCATAAATATGATGAATTAAAAAGATATGCTTCTAGTATTGAAAAGGATGATAATAATGAAAAATAAATTAAATATAACATGGTGTTATCCAGATATATTAAATTTAAATGGAGATAAATCTAATATTAAAGCATTTGAAAAAGTTGCTAAAGCGTTAGATTTAGATATTAATATATCTAGAATTGATAGCTATGATGATATTATTGATTTCAAAAATACAGATATATTATTATTTAATTCATGTGAATTAAATAATGTTGAATACGTAATTAAAGCATTAAAAGATCAGAAGAAAGAACTAAAAAAATATTTAGATAGTGATAAAATATTGATTGCAATAGGTACATCAGGAGCAATATTTGCAAATAGAGTAGTAAGAATTGATAAGGGAGATTTAGTAGGTCTCGAATTATTAAATATGAATTGTTATGAAAGAGAAGAAATGCTTGTAGATGATCTTATGCTTAAAGTAAGAAATGAAAATATAAAGCTTATAGGTAGCCAAGTACAGACAATGGATATTATAGTAAATGATGATAGTTATTTTGCGGATGTTGAATATGGTTACGGTAATAATAAGGGTGAGAATATTGATGGTGCAAGATATAGAAATTTAATTTATACAAATATGATTGGTCCCTTATTTGTAAAGAATCCATGGTTTACACAAGAAATAATTAAACTTGCAATGAAAAATAAAAAAGTCGAAATCGAAAAATGCATAGACAAAGATGAATTCGAATTTGAATATAAATCTTTTGATACAATAAAAAAATATATAGAAGAGAAATAATATATTGTAAAATAATTTTTCATATAGTAAAATATAAAAGTAAAAGAGGAGAAATTTTAATGGGAAGAGCTTATGAAGTTAGAAAGGCATCAATACAAAAAAATGGTGCCATTAAGGCAAAATTATATTCTAATTATGCGAAAGAAATTTATCTAGCAGCAAAATCAGGTGGTACAGATGTAGATAGTAATGCTAGTTTGAAACGACTTGTTGAAAAAGCAAAAAAAGAACAAGTTCCATCAGATATAGTTAAGAGGGCTATTGATAAAGTTAATAGTGGTGTTTTGGAAAATTATACATCTTGTAGATATGAGGGTTTTGGACCTGGGGCATCTACTTTAATAGTTGATTGCCTAACAGATAATGTAAATAGAACAGTAAGTTATGTTAGAACAGCTTTTACTAAATGTAAAGGTAAACTTGGTGTTGCAAATTCAGTGTCACATTTCTATGAAAATTTAGCTGTTTTTGGAGTAAAAAATCATACAGAAGAAGAATTGTTTGAATCTCTTATGATGGATGACGTACAAATCAAAGATATTGAAACAGATGATGATTTAGTTGTGATAACTGGTGATGCAAAGGATTATAATAATATAAGAACAGCTTTATATAATTTAGATAAGGATATCGATTTAGAAATAGATGAGGTATCTATGGTTGCGCTAGACAAAGTTACACTAACTGATCCTGAAGAAAAAGAATTATTTGAAAAATTACTTAATATGTTAGATGACATAGAAGATGTACAAAATGTATATCATAATGTTGAAATTTAGAGAAAAGATTAAATCTTTTCTTTTTATTTTATAAGTGTTATAATATAATTATAATAGGAAGTGGTTTAATGAAAAAAATAAGGAGAAAAGGAAGATTAAGAATTGATAGAATTGGTTATGCTCTTGGAATAATTATATTTGTTATTCTAATAATAAATATAATTAATTATATACAGTACAATAATAAAGTTTATGATTCGGTAATTAATTCAGGTGCTAAAAATGCATTGATTGAGAAAAAATATAAAAAATTAAAAATATATGATAAAACAATTAAATTAATTAAGTCAGATGATGTTTCTGTTGTTATAAAAGATAAAAATTCAAAAACATATTTGTCTTCTAAAAATGTAGAAAAAAATATGAATATTAATGTAGATATATATAACAAAAGATTGAAATATAAAAATTTCCCATGGACAAAATCACTATTTATAGAAAATAAGGGTATAATAAGAAAATCAAATAAAGTAGAAATTAATTTACCAAATTATTTGCTTAGCAATAAGTATATAGATATATATGGTGTAACTAAAGACGACAATGTCGTGCCAGTTTCATTAAAAGAAAAAGCAAAAAGAAAAATAAAAATAAAAACAGATAAAAGATACGTAAGATATTTTATTACCTTTATAAAATTAGATAAAATAGAAGTAAGTGATTCTACTGTAAACAAAGATAGTATAGTTAATCTAAATATAAAATATATTCCACAGACTGCCACTATAAAAGACTATGAATACACAAAAATAGGAAATATATTTAAAATTAATAGTGATGGTAAATTAGTTGCAAAAAAAACGGGTACTGGTAAAGTAACAATAAAACATACGATTCAAAATATACAAGCCACAGCAACTATTAAAGTGAAAAGAGAAGAAAATAAAGTAGAAATTAAAAATGGAATTACTTATGTTAATGGTATATTGATTGCAAATAAAACATATGCTCTTCCAAAAACTTATAACCCTGGCAAACTAAGTGATGAGGTAGTGGAAGCATTTAATAAAATGAAGGAAGCTGCAAGTAAGGATAATATAAAATTGTGGATTCAATCAGGATATAGATCCTATGAGACACAAGAAAAATTATATAATGGATATGTAAACAAAGATGGAATATCAAAAGCAGATACATATTCTGCAAGACCTGGTCACTCTGAACATCAAACAGGACTTGCAATGGATTTGAATATAATTGATTCCTCATTTGCAAATACAAAAGAAGGAAAGTGGATTGCTGAAAATTGTTATAAATATGGATTTATAATAAGATATCCAAAAGGTAAAGAAGACATAACTGGTTATATGTATGAACCTTGGCATGTAAGATATGTAGGTAATGATTTAGCCGGTAAAATATATAAAAGCGGTTTAACGTTAGAAGAATATTTAGGAATCAGTTCAAAATATAAAGACTAATTTAAGAAAATGTGATATAATAACTCTCCGAAAGTGGAGGGTTTTTATGTCAGTATATCAAGATATAGATAATGCTATATATTTAATTAAAGGTTACGATCAAGTTAAAAATCACTATAATAAGATAAATTTATTTCCAAATTATTCATTAAAGCATTTTAAAAAATATAATTTGGATGGAAAAAAAGTTTTAACTCGAATTAATAATTTACATGAAGTATTTGATTTAATGTCATATAATGCAGATGTTGTATGTTTTAGTTCAAATAGATTAAATAAATATTTTATTGATTTATTATTAAAACTATTTGATAAAAATATGAATTTATATTTGAATTTTATATTTAAAGATTATAAAACTAATAATATATTTTCAAAACAAACATTTAATTGCATAAAAGATGAATTAGAAAATGAAACATATATATTTTTTGACGAAATTTATGATTACTGTTATAAAAAGAATATTAGTATTTCAAAATTAATAAACGATCAACAATATGATAAAAACGTGCTTGAAAGATACATACGAGTACTTATAAAGAAAAGATTTTATGAAGTAAGAAATAATAATAAAGTATCATGTTGGGATTTAGATATAAATGATGCTTCAACTACATTTAAACCCGGCACATTTAATTTTATAAATTTATCTTTTGAAATGGATAATTACAGTAATGATAAATTAAATAAATTAATGATTGCAGAAAAAAGATATATTGATTTGTTGAAGGAACATGGAAAAATACAAGGATTTGTATCTCATAATGAAATTGTATTACCAGAACATAAAATTATAGAAACTAGAAGTTTGAGCGACCCAAATTCTAGCGAAGAATCATGTAAAAAAGATTATGCATATGTATATAGTAAGTAAATCAAAAAATATGTTTGTTGACATAATGATAATAAGAGTAATAAAATTAAACTAATAAAGGGAAGTGTAAAAAATGGATAAAATATATATATTTGGTCATCAAAACCCAGATACTGATGCGGTTACGTCAGCTATTGCTTTATCATATTTAAAAAATAAACAAGGATTAAATACAGAACCAAGAGTACTCGGTCATATTTCAAATGAAACCAAGTATGTATTAGATTACTTTAATGAACCGGTTCCAAAATATTTAAATAATGTTAAACTTCAATTAAAAGATGTAGATTATCATAAAGGTTTATATATAAATGAAAGAGAGTCTATAAAAAATGTATATGATACCTTACATAATCAATCAGTTACAGGTATACCTATAGTCGCAGATGATAATAAATATAGAGGAATTGTAACTATACAAGATATTACTAGGGAATTAATAATTGGAAATTTCGAAAAATTAAATGCTTATTATGATAATATTTTAGATGCAATAAATGGAGAGACTATATTAAAATTTGATGATGAAATTAGTGGAGATATTTTAGTTGCTGCATATAAAAGTACAACTATAATAGAAAATATAAAATTTACAAATGACAGTATTTTAATTGTGGGTGATAGAGATTCTATTATTGAAAAGGCTGTAAATAGTAAGGTTAAACTAATAATAATTACAGGTAATTCTAACATTAAAGATGAACATTTATCAATAGCTAAAAAAAATAAAATAAATATAATTAGAACTGGTAAAGATACATTTCATACATCAAAATTAATATGCTTATCAAATTCAATAAGTACAATTATGAAAGTAGACAAGTCAAAAGTATTTCATGAAAATGATTATTATGATGACTTTATAGAATTATCTAAAAAATTAAAACATAATAATTATCCTATATTAGATAATAAAGGTTATTGTTTAGGACTTATTAGAATTACTGAAATAGTTAAGAAAAATAATAAGAAAGTAATGCTGGTTGATCATCAGGAAAAATCTCAAAGTGTATTTGGTCTTGATGAAGCACAAATATTAGAAATAGTAGATCATCATAAGATAGGTAATATAAATACATCTGCTCCTATAAATTTTAGAAATATGACTGTTGGTTCTTCAAATACAATAGTTTATTGTATGTATGAAGAAGCTTCTGTAGAAATACCAAAAAATATTGCTGGATTAATGCTTTCAGGAATATTATCAGACACATTATGTTTGAAAAGTCCAACAACAACTTCAATGGATGTAGATGCTGTAGTTAAGTTATCTATTATCGCTGGTGTAGACTATGAAAAATTTGCATTTAATATGTTCAAAGCAGCTTCATCATTAGATGAATTAACAAAAGAAGAGATAATCAAAAACGATTTCAAGGTATTTCCATATGATGATAAAAAATTTGCAGTTGCACAAGTTATTACTGTAGATGTTGATAATATGCTTAATGAATACAAAGAATATTTAGATAAATTAGAAAATATAAAGGACAAAGAAGGTTATGAATTTGTTATCCTTGTAGTAACTGATATATTGAAAAATGGTTCTTATCTACTATTTACGGAATCTGCTAAGAGAATACTAGAATCTGTATATGATATAGATAATATAAGACAAAAATATTATGTAGATAGGTTAGTATCTAGAAAAAAACAAATAATTCCAGCAATTTTAGATAATATAGGGTAAAAACAATGTTAAACCATTGTTTTTTATCTTGAATAAATTATATATATATGATATATTTGTTTTAAGGTGAGAATATGAATAATAAAGGTTTTGCAACATCATTTATATTATTTAGTATTTTAGTGCTTTTTTTGTTAGTGATGGGTATCTTAATATTTACATTAAATAATTCATCTAAGTTAAATAATAAAATAAAAAGTCAAATAGTTAATAAAATCGAAGACGACTTTGAAAGTAAAAATAGAAAAAATAAAGCATCAGATGTATTTTATAATAATAGTCAAACGAGACTTGATTGTAATGACGTAAATTGTGCACTTGATAGTATAAAAGGAATAATTGAAGATTAAGAAATAGAAATATTTCTTTTTTTTATTTACAATAAAATGTAAAATAACCTTGTTTTGCCTTTAATTTATATGGTATAATTACAAATAGTGAATAATATAAGAGGTGTTATCATGGCAGAATATAATGAGAAATCGATAAAGATATTAGAGGGATTAGAAGCGGTAAGAAAGCGACCTGGTATGTATATAGGTTCAACTGATAAAAGAGGACTGCATCATTTAATTTGGGAACTTGTAGATAATTCTATTGATGAAGTGATGAATGGTTATGGAAAGTTTATTAAAATTATACTTCATTCTGACGGTTCGGTTTCAGTTTCTGATGATGGAAGAGGTGTTCCAGTAGGTAAACATGAATCAGGTAAATCAACTGTTGAGGTAATATATACAGTACTTCATGCAGGTGGTAAATTTGAAGAAGGTAATTATAAAGTATCTGGAGGTTTACATGGTGTTGGTGCCTCTGTAGTTAATGCACTTTCAAAATGGATGATAGTAACTTCCAAAAGAGATGGAGGAGAATATACCATTAGCTTTAAAAATGGTGGTGAAGTAGACTCACCACTTAAAAAAGTAGGAACTACAAATAAAACAGGTACTACAGTTAGATTTATGCCGGATGACACTATTTTCTCTACAACTAATTTTTCTTTCACTACTATTTGTGAAAGAATGCAAGAAGATGCATTCTTACTTAAGGGATTAACAGTACAAATAGTTGATGAAGAAGATAAAAAAGATGTAACATATCATTATGACAATGGAGTAAAATCTTTTGTAGAATATTTGAATGAAGGAAAGACTACTTTAAACAATGTTTTTAATTTTAAAGGAGAAAAAGACAAAATAGAAGTAGAAATTGCAATGCAATATAATGATACTTATAATGAAAATATTATATCATTTGTTAATAATGTTAAAACAGCTGATGGAGGTTCTCATGAAGTTGGATTTAAAACTGCATTAACAAAAGTATTTAATGAATATGCAAAAGAAAATGGATATTTAAAATCAAAAGATAAAAATTTTGATGGTAGTGATGTTAGGGAAGGTTTAACTGCAATAATTTCACTTAGAATACCTGAAGCTTTACTTCAGTTTGAAGGACAAACAAAAGGCAAACTAGGTACTCCAATTGCAAAAACAGTCGTTGAAAATATTGTTACTGAAAAATTAAAATATTATTTAGAAGAAAATAAAGAAACTGCAGTAAATATATTATCAAAAGCGTTAAAAGGAAAACTTGCAAGAGAAGCTGCAAGAAAAGCAAGAGATGAAGCAAGAAAAGAAAAGGGCACTAAAAAGGAAAAAAATATATCCGATAAATTAGCGCCAGCTCAGAAGAAAGATCCATCAAAAAATGAACTTTTTATAGTTGAGGGTGATTCTGCTGGAGGTAGTGCTAAAACAGGAAGAGATAGAGCATATCAAGCAATACTTCCTCTTCGTGGTAAAGTTTTAAATACTGAAAAAGCTAAGATAGAAGAGGCATATAAAAATGCAGAAATAAATACACTTATATATACAATAGGTGCCGGTGTAGGCTCTGATTTTGATATAGATGATTGTAATTATAATAAAATAATAATAATGACCGATGCCGATGTAGATGGTTCACATATCCAAGTACTTTTAATCACATTCTTTTATAGATACATGAAACCACTTATAGAATCAGGTAGACTTTATATAGCAACACCACCACTTTATAAAATAGATTTTTCAAAAGGTGAAACTATATATGCATATAATGATGAAGAATTAAGAGAATATACTAAAAACAAAAAGCCTACTGATATTCAAAGATATAAAGGTCTTGGTGAAATGGATGCAAATCAATTATGGGAAACAACTATGGATCCAGAAAATAGATTACTTATAAGAGTAAAAATTGAAGATGCTCTTCTAGCTGAAAAAAGAGTATCTGTACTTATGGGTGATGCAGTAGAACCAAGAAAAGATTGGATTGAAGAGAATGTAGAGTTTTCTTTAGAAGACAATTATAGAATATAGGAGGTGTGCTTATGGCTAAGAAAGAAAAAACAATAGTTGAAAAAATACATGATTATGCACTTGAAGAAATTATGGGTGATAGATTTGCATCTTATGCAAAAGAAATAATTCAAGATAGAGCACTTCCTGATGTGAGAGATGGTCTTAAACCTGTACAAAGAAGAATTCTATATGGAATGTATGAAAGTAAGAATACATTTGATAAAAAATATAGAAAGAGTGCAAAAGCTGTTGGTGAGATAATGGGTAATTACCATCCCCATGGAGATTCATCAATATATGATGCGATGGTAAGAATGAGTCAAGATTGGAAGCAAAATACTCCTTATATTGACATGCATGGTAATAATGGTTCGATGGATGGAGATTCCGCAGCAGCAATGCGTTATACAGAAGCTAGGCTTTCTAAGATAAGCAATGAACTACTTAAAGATATAGAAAAAGATACAGTAAATATGGCTCCTAACTATGATGATACTAGGTTAGAACCTACTGTACTTCCATGTAAATTTCCAAATTTACTTGTAAATGGTTCAACAGGTATATCTGCTGGGTATGCGACTAATATTCCACCTCATAATTTAGGTGAAGTAATAGATGCAACTGTAAAAAGAATTGAAAAACCAAATTCTAATTTTGAAGAAATTTTTGAAATAATAAAGGGTCCCGACTTTCCAACAGGGGCAATAGTAGAAGGTAAAAAGGAAATTGAAGAAGCTTACAAAACAGGAAAAGGCAAAATAAATATTAAATGTAAGTATGAAATTATTAAGGAAAAAAATATTCATCAAATAATAATTACAGAAATTCCATTTGAAGTAAATAAAGCTAATTTAGTAAAAAAAATAAACGATATAAGGATAGAGAAAAAAATAGATGGAATAGTTGATGCAAGAGATGAAACAGCAAGAGGAGATCTTAGAATTGCAATTGATTTAAAAAAGGATGCTAATAGTGAACTTATATTAAATTATTTACTTAAGAATACTGAAATGCAAGTATCATATTCATTTAACATGATTGCAATAGTAAATAGAAGACCAAAATTAGTAGGTATTTTGGAAATACTAGATGCATATATTGCTCATCAGATAGAAGTAATAACAAGAAGAAGTAGATTTGATCTTGAACATGCAAAAATGAGAATGCATATAGTAGATGGATATTTAAAAGCTATGAGTATACTTGATGAGGTAATCGCATGTATTCGAAAAAGTAAAAATAGACAAGATGCTATTGAAAATTTAGTAAGTGAATTTGAATTTTCTAAAGAACAGGCAACTGCTATAGTAGATATGAAATTGTATAGACTAACCAATACAGATGTAGTTATGTTAGAAGAAGAAAAAGCAACTTTAGAAAAAATAATTTCATTCTTAGAGTCAGTTTTGAATGATAAAAAAGTATTACTTCGTCAAATGAAGAAAGAACTTCTTGAAGTTAAAAAAGAATATGCTACTGAAAGAAAAACAGAAATAAAAGATGAAGTTACTGAAATTAAGATAGATACTATAAGTATGATACCAAAAGAAGATGTTATTGTAGTTGTTACTAACGAAGGATATGTAAAAAGAGTATCCAAGAAAAGTTATTCATCTTCTAATATAGATGATATTGCATTAAAAGAAAATGATTATGTAATAGGACTATATGAATTAAATACACTAGATTATATACTCCTATTTACAGATTTAGGTAATTACTTATATATACCAGTATATGAACTTCCTGATTTAAAATGGAAAGATTTGGGTAAACATGTTAGTAATTTAATAACAATGAAATCAGAAGAAAACATAGTTTCATCAATTCCAGTTATTGATTTTGAAAAAAACACTGTAATAACAATGTTTACTAGAGATGGTATGATAAAGAAAACAAATTTATCTGAATTTAAGGTATCTAGATATACAAAAGAGATTATGGCTATTAAATTAAAAGATGACGATAAAGTAGTAGGTGTAACGGATTCAAACAATAAAGAAGTATTAATAGTAACTGATGAGGGATATTCGCTTTGGTATAGTACTTCTGAAGTTCCAATCACAGGTCTTAAATCATCTGGTGTTAAGTCTATTAAACTAAAAGATGATAAAGTAGTAAGCGGCCAATTGTTCAATATGAATGATGAATATATTACAATATTTACAAATAAAATGACAGCAAAAAGAGTAAAAATAGAAGAACTTGAAAAATCATCTCGTGCAAGAAGAGGAATTTTAATTATTAGAGAAGTTAAAACTAATCCACATAAGATAACTAAAGTATTTATATCAAATTCTAAAGATAAATTTGGAATTGTAACTCTCAATGGAATTAATATGCTAAAAAATTCTGAAATTCCTATAAATGATAGACATTCAACAGGTTCAAATGTATCAAAAGTTAAAATAAAAGATATTTTTATGGAACTTGAATTACAATCAAAAAATGATATAGAAGAACCTGAAATAGTAGAAGAAATTAAAAAAGAAGAAGTGTCTTTGAAAGAAATTGATGATAAAATGCTTACTATAGATGATTTTTTAGATGACTTTGAAATATTAGAATAATAAATGTAAAAAAGAAAAATTATTTTAATAAATAATTTACTTATAAAAAAATATAATATATAATATTAATTAGTAAAGGAGAGAAGATAAAATGGTTTGGATGATAGTAATTGGTATCGTTGTATTATTAGTATTATGGTTCATCGCTACAGCTAACTCATTAGCAAGAAAGAAAATGAGTGCAGAAGCAGCATTTGCTGATGTTGATGTATACCTAACACAAAGATTTGATGCAATTAATTCAATGGTAGGAACAATCAAAGGACATGTAGGAGCAGAAAATGATATTTTAGTAAATGTAATTAATGCAAGAGCTAAAGGACTTGGTGCTCAAACAATTGATGAAAAAGTAGAAGCAGATAATGAACTTACAAATGCAATAAGTAAATTATTTGCATTATCAGAAGCTTATCCAGATTTAAAAGTTGATCAAAGCTTCGTTAAATTAGAAGATCAAATTGCAACATTAAATCAAGAATTAGTAGCTGCTAGAAGATACTATAATGCAGCTGTTAAAATTTATAATACAGCTATAATAGTAATACCAGCAAACATAGTTGCTAATATAATGGGTTATAGAGCAATGAAAATGTACGAAGCTAGTGAAGAACAAAGACAAAATGTTGTTCCAAATTTTGAAAAATAATAAAGAGGAGTAAAGATATGAAAAAGAAAATAGCTATACTTTTTATATCTTTTTTTCTATTTCTAACAATGCCACTTAATGTGCATGCGCAAGATTATGGTTATGAAATAGAAAAATATACGGTAGATATAAATGTTAATGAAAATAATGTGTTAAATGTTAGAGAAATAATAGATGTTAATTTTAAAGAACAAAGACATGGTATTTTTAGAAAAATACCTGTTGTTAATAATTTTGTGAGAAATGATTTTAATACAAAAAATAAAGCTAAATTAAAAAATATTAATGTATTATATGAATCTTATACCAAAACATATGAAAATGAAACATATATTCTAAAAATAGGCGATGCATATAAGACAATTATAGGACCTAAGAGATATATAATTGAATATGATTATGATTTTGGTGATGATAATATTGATAAGTATGATGAACTTTATTATAATATAATCGGTACACAATGGGATACAAATATCAAAAATGTTGAATTTAGGATAGTTATGCCAAAGGAATTTGATCAAACAAAAATTAATTTTCCAATGGGATACCATGGTGCAACATATTATGAAGATGTAAAATATACTATTGAAAATAATGAAATAGTTGGTAGAATTCAAAAAGATAGAATAACTGATAATGCACTTAATGCATATGAAGGGTTGACAGTTAGAATAGAACTTCCAGAAGGTTATTTTAAAGGCGAAAGAAGAGTAATTGATCCAACATTAATTATTATGATATTCTTAATAGCATTTACAGTGTTCGGAATAATATTATGTACAATTTTGTTTTTCAAATATGGTAAAAGAGATTCATTTATATTAGTTCCTGAATATACTGTGCCGGATAATTTGTTACCATCTGAGATAGGATACTTATATAAAGGTCATACTTCTAATGAACAAATTGTATCTTTAATAACTTACTTTGCAAATAAAGGATACTTACAAATAATTGATGAAGGCAAAAATAAATTTTCATTAAAGAAAATAAAAGAAATTGATGAATCCGAACCACAATATGCGAAGACTACATTTAATGGATTATTCAAAAAGGCAGATAGTGAAGGAATAGTAAAAAAGAAAGATTTAACTGATAAATTTTATACAACGTTAACGACTGCAATTTTACAACTTTCTAAAACTCATAAGATATGGAATACATCTCATGGGGTTAGTATATTCTTGTATATATTATTTGCATTTTTTACAGTATTTTTAAGAGCAGTACTACTTACTCTTACTACATATAGATTACAATATCAATATAGTGATTTATATACAGTATACAAAGTAATGTATTGGATAATAATTATACTGATGATTGTATATCTAATATTTACAAAAAAGAGAAGTGAACATGCAACTAAATATTATAATAGAATATTAGGATTCAAAGATTTTCTTGAAAAGGTAGAAAAAGAAAAATTAGAAATGCTAGTAGAAGAAAATCCAAATTATTTCTATGATATTCTTCCATATGCATATGTACTTGGTATATCAGATAAATGGAGTAAAAAATTTGCCTCTATTGCAATTGCAGCACCTGCTTGGTATGTAGGAAGTATGTATGATATAAATACTGGAGCATTTAATGTAGATAAATTTTCTAAATCATTATCTTCAACATTATCTTCAACTTCTAGAACAATGTCTTCAAGACCATATGAATCATATGGTGGTTCATCTGGTGGAGGTTCATTCTCTGGTGGAGGTGGATTCTCTGGCGGAGGCGGCGGCGGAGGCGGCGGCGGAAGCTGGTAATATAAAATTTATTTAGACATATACTATATTAGGTGGTAACATGTCTAAAAAAGATGAATTTAAATTGTTTGTTAGTAAACATCCAAAACTTATAAAATATGTTGAAAACAATGAAGCAACATGGCAAAAATTTTTTGAAATATATTCATTATATGGTGAAAGTGATGATGCTTGGAATAAATATCTAAATTTAGATAACAACTCCGATATTAAAAATGATGTATCAATAAGTGATTTAATAAGCATGGTTAAAAAAGTTGATTTAGATACAATTCAAAAAAATATAACAAATATATCTAAAGCAATAGGATTAGTACAATCTCTAATAACAAAAGAAGAACCAAATATAAATGATACATATATTCCAAGACCACTATATAAAAAATTTGAGGATTAATGAATTTAGAATGTATAGTAAAAATAAAAAATGATGTCATGCTTCAAAAATATATAAGAGAAAATTCTTATTGGTATAAAATCTTAAATAGAAATCCCGCTATGATTAAATATGCAATGGATGAAATGAAAAAACAATATAAATTAACGACTGCAGATAAAATAAATGAGATATCAAATAAATTAGATTTAGTTAGGACATTTATGAATGCATTTAAATAGGTGAATATATGAAAAATGAAGTAAAAAAAATATTAGATAAACTTGATAAAACTGATGAAATAATAAGATTGAAAGAATTGCAAAAAAATATAAATAATAATGATGAATATATTAATTTAATGAATGAATTTATAGATAATAAAAATAATTATATATTAACAAATACATATAATGATGAACTAATAGCGTTACGAAAAAAATTATTCGCTATTGATGATTTCAATGAATATGTAAAACTACAATCTAATTTAAGATTATTATCAATCAATATAAATAATATAATATTGAGTATTTTGGATAATAATATAAAATGTAAATAAAATGACTTCATTAAAGTCATTTTTTTATGTTATAATTAAACTGGTGGTAATATGAAAATTATAAGTGGCAGTTTAAAGGGAAGAGAAATAAAAGGTTATACTATTGATGGTACAAGACCTACAATGGATAGAGTAAAAGAATCTATGTTTGCCATTATACAAGATTATATACGAGATAGTGTATGTCTTGATTTATTTTCAGGAACAGGTAATCTTGGTATAGAGGCAATATCTAATGGAGCTAAGAGAGTATACTTTAATGATAAAAATAAACTAGCGGTCAAAGTTATAAAAGATAATATAAACAAATTTAATATACAAGATAAATGCGAAGTAATAAATAAAGATTATATAGATGCGCTTGATTATTATCAAAGCAATCATATTAAATTTAATATTGTATTTTTAGATCCACCATATGATAATAAAGTTATAACAGAAATATTTAAAATGTTATATAGAAAAAAATTGCTTAAGAAAAATGCCATAGTAGTATGTGAATATACGGATCAAAACATAGAAGAGGAATATTTTGATGTAATAAAGTCTAAAAACTATGGATATAAAAAAGTAGGAATATATGTCCAAAAAAAATAAAAAGATAAGTGTAAAATTTTTAAAAAGTATGGCAATAATATTGACTATATAAGTATAAAATGATATCATTGATTTGTAAAATAAGAAGGAGGAATAAATAATATGAAAAATAAGAAAGGTTTTACATTGATAGAATTACTAGCAGTAATAGTAATATTAGCAATCATAATGGTAATCGCAGTACCACAAATATTAAATGTTATTAATAGCTCAAGAGAAAGTGCATGGACTAGTAACTGTAAATTAGTTGATGAAGCAATTACTTTAAATTCTACACTTGGAAGTACAGAATTTGCAAACTGGGATTTATCTAGTACATGTACATCTACTACTTTAACAGAATTAACTGCTGCACAATATACAGCATTTAAGAATATTGCTGATATATCAACAAATGACACTGTTATAAAATGTCAAAAGAATACTAATAATTATACTGTTGTGGTAACACCAAAAGCAGGTGGACAATTTGCAAATGTTCCTGATGGAGTTAAAACTTGTACATATACATATGCTAAATAAAATACTCAATAGAGTATTTTTTAAAAAGTTGTAAGGGAGAGTAATATAATGAATAAAAAAGGATTTACACTAATAGAATTGCTAGCAGTAATAGTAATACTAGCAATTATAATGGTAATAGCGGTACCACAAATATTAAATGTTATTAATAGTTCAAGAAATAAAGCATGGGATGAGTCAGTTGGTCTAATTGAAGATGCAATTGAACTTAATACAGCATTAGCAAACACAGGAATGGCAGAGGGAACATTTACAACTTTAGATGCAGCTTGTGGAACAAGCGTTAATACTGATGCAATAATAAAGACAATTGCCGATTATGGAGATGTAACAGTAAATTGTAATTCAACTACATCACCATATGAATTTGTAATTACAGGAGTTAGTGGTGGTCAATTTAGTGGTATGACTACAACACTTCAATGTACTGCAACTGGTGGATGTTCAATAAAGACAAATTAATAATTGTAAAGAATAGTGTAAACTATTCTTTTTTTTTTCTTTTTTTGTGAATAATATGGACAACTTTTAGTTGAAATAGTATAATATATTTAATCAGTGGGACAAAGTGGATGATTGTGGGGGATGTCTATGATGATGGGAGAATTTCATCATAATATTGATGAAAAAGGAAGATTAATAATTCCGTCTAAGTTTAGATTTGAATTAGGAGAAAAATTTGTTATTACAAGAGGTATTGAACAATGCTTATTTGTTTATTCTATTGATGAATGGAATAAGATTATAACTAAACTAAAAGAACTTCCTTTTACTTCAAAAGATGCCCGTACATTCATGAGAATGTTCTTATCGGGAGCCACTGAATGTGAACTTGATAAAAATGGTAGAGTTAACATAGTTAATAACCTTATTGATTATGCAAAATTACAAAAAGAATGTGTAATTGTAGGTGTTAATGATAGGCTTGAAATATGGTCTGAAAATGAATTTGAAAACTTCTTTAATAGTAACATAGATAATTTTAGCGATATAGCGGAGAAATTGTTTACAAATGCATGTTAGTGTACTTTTAAATGAATCAATTGAAAATTTAAATATTAAAGAAGATGGTATTTATGTTGATTGTACTTTAGGTTATGCAGGTCACAGTAGTCAAATTTTAAAAAGAATAAAAAAGGGCAAACTATTCGCCTTTGACCAAGATGGGGAAGCTATCGAATATAGTAAAAAGATTCT
The DNA here is from genome assembly GCA_900320735.1 of uncultured Eubacteriales bacterium. Classification (GTDB taxonomy): domain Bacteria; phylum Bacillota_I; class Bacilli_A; order RF39; family UBA660; genus CAG-433. The sequence continues at coordinate 6,680 of ONTJ01000010.1, read as the reverse complement.
TGGTCAGATTAATGATAATTATGAAATTATTAATAGTAATTTTGTAAATATAAAAGAAGAACTTCTAAAAAGAGGAATTACAAAAGTAGATGGAATATTATTTGATCTTGGTGTTTCTAGTGTTCAATTAGATGAAGCAGATAGAGGTTTTTCATATCATAAAAATGCAAAACTTGATATGAGAATGGATAAAAATAATCCATTAAGTGCATATGAAGTTGTTAATGAATATTCAGAAGATGAATTAATTCGTATATTTTATGAATATGGTGAAGAAAAATATTCAAAGTCAATTGTTAGAAAAATAATTGAAAATAGACCTATTAATACAACATTAGAATTGGCTGAAATAATTAAAAATAGTGTTCCTGAAAAATACAGAAGAAATTCACATCCAGCTAGAAAAGTATTTCAAGCAATTAGAATAGAGGTAAATAAAGAATTAGAAGTATTTGAAAATGCATTAAATGATTCAATAGAACTTTTAAATGAGGGTGGTAGGTTATGTGTTATAACATTTCACTCACTTGAAGATAGAATATGTAAAAATACTTTTAAAAAAAATTCTGAGGTAGATAAAGTATTAAAGGGATTACCTGATATACCGGATGAATATAAGCCTAAATTAAAATTAATAAAAAAGATAAAACCTAGTAATAAGGAAATTTTAGATAATAATAGATCACGAAGTGCTATACTTAGGGTTGCAGAAAAAATGTAAAGGGTGAAATGTATGAAGAAAAATAGCAATAAAAAATTAGTTAAGTTACAAAAATTTGAAAAAAAATTTACTTTAGTTGGGACAGTGGCTATTCTTTCTTTATGGGTAATTAGTTTCTTTACTGAAGTATCACTTTCATCATTAAATGTTGAGGTTGAAAGATTGGGTAAACAAGTAAATAAACAAGAAAAAACAAATCAAAGTTTAACAATGAAAATAAATGAACTTGCATCCTTAGAAAATATACAATCAGTTGCAAATTATGAAGGGTTAGCGTATAATAGTAGTAATATACTAATAGTAAATAAAAAATAAAGGACGTGCTTAAGATGAATAATGGAAGACACTTGAATAAGGTAAGAATTTATAAACTTGAATTCATTGTTGCTCTTCTTTTATTTTGCGCTATTTTAGCACGTTTAATTTACTTAAATTTAGCTACCGAAATTGATGGAATTAATTTGAAAGAGTTTGCAAAAAATAGAAATACTACAAAAGAAACATTATATGCAACTAGGGGGACAATATACGATTTGAATAATGAGATACTTGCTCAAACGGTAGATTCATACACAATAATTGCATATTTAGATAAAAGTAGAAGTAAAAATCAAGTGACACCAAAACACGTAGTTGATAAAGAAATGACTGCAGAAAAATTATCACCAATACTTAATATGGACAAAAATACGATATTGAATATTTTAAAACAAAAAGGATTATATCAAGTAGAATTTGGTACTCGCGGTAGAGGACTTACGCAATTGCAAAAGGAAGAAATAGAAAAACTAGAATTACCTGGTATTGATTTTATATCAACATCGAAAAGATATTATCCAAATCTAGATTTTGCTTCATATACACTTGGATATGTACAAACAAAGTCAGAATCTAATGAGATGAATGGTGAAATGGGTGTAGAACTTTATTACAATAAAGAATTAAAAGGTACGAATGGTTCACTGGAATACCAGACTGATGCTAATGGATATAAATTGATTGATAGTGAAACATCTCCTGTAATTCAGATAGACAAGATTGATGGCGTAAATATACATTTAACTATAGATAGTAATGTTCAATTAATAGTTGAAAGAGCACTTAATACTTATTTTGCTTCTTCATATGCTACAAATGGTGGAATAGTAGTTGCAGATGCAAAAACCGGCAAGATATTAGCTTCTGCAAGTAGACCATCCTTTGATCCAAATATAAAAAATATGAAAAGTTATCTAGATCCACTAGTATCAGTGGCATTTGAACCTGGTTCTACAATGAAAACATATACATACATGTCTGCTATAGAAAAAGGAACATATGATGAAAATGCAACTTTTTTATCTGGTTCTGCTACACTTAGTGATATGACAATTAAAGATTGGAATAAAGTGGGTTGGGGAACAATAACATATGATTATGGTTATATGAAATCTTCTAATATAGGTATAGCAAATTTAATAACAAATGGGTATATAAATAGAAACGATTTGCACGCGTTTTATGAAAAACTAGGATTTGGTTCAAAAACAGGAATTGAACTTCCAAATGAAGTAACTGGTAAAATATCATTTAAATATGATGTAGAGGTTGCGACTGCCGGTTATGGTCAGGGTATAACAACAACACCAATCCAACATATAAAAGCACTTACTTCAATATCTAATAATGGTTATTTACTTACGCCAACAATAATAGAAAGAATAGAAGATCCAAATACTAAAAAAATTATATATGAATATAAAAAACAAAAAGGTACTAAAGTAGCTAGTGAAAAGACAGTAGCTAAAATAAAAGATTTAATGTATCAAGTTGTAAATAATGAAGAAGGTACAGGATATTCATATAAGATAGATGGATATGATATCATAGGTAAAACAGGAACTGCTAATATTGTTAATCCAAGAACAGGTAGATATTATACAGGCGATACTCAAACACTAAAATCATTTGAAGGTATGTATCCTAAAGATAATCCTAAATTTATATTTTATTTATATTTAGAAAAGGCATCTATAAATACAATGCCAAATATGCTTAAATCAATACTTAATGATATCGAAACATATTATAATATTACTAAGGTAAACACAAACGAAAAAATATTATATAAGGTAGACAATTTCATAAATAAAAATATTGATGATGTAAAAGCGTCTTTAGATTTGCGAGGAGTAAAGTATCAAATAATAGGTGATGGTAAAAAAGTTATTGGACAATATCCATATAGTAATACAATTTTAAATGGTAAAGTATTACTTGTAACTAATTCTAGCAATATTGAAATTCCTAATATAGTTGGTTATTCTAGAAAAGAAGTAATTAATTTAATGAAATTACTTAATTTATCGTATACTATTGAAGGAAATGGATATGTAAAAGAATATAAAGTTGATGTAGATGCAAATGGTAAAGTAACAAAAGTTAATTTGATTTTATCTGATAAATATGTAGAATAAGTAATTACTTATTCTTTTTTTTGATGTATAATGATTATATAGGAGGCAACATGAAAAAAGTAATAATAGTAAGACATGGTGAAAGTGTATGGAATAGTGAGAATAAGTTTACTGGATGGACTGATGTGGAATTATCAAAAAAAGGAAAAGAGGAAGCAAAAAATGCAGGTGTAATACTTAAAAATTATAAATTTGATGTAGCATATACATCTGTTTTAAAAAGAGCAATTGATACATTAAAAATAATATTAGATGAACTTAATATAGATATACCTATAAAATATTCTTACAAATTAAATGAGAGACATTATGGTGCACTTCAAGGATTGAATAAAGATGAAATGAGAAAAAAATATGGTGAAGAAAAAGTAAAATTATGGAGAAGAAGCATAGATGTAAGGCCACCAAGTCTTACAATAGATGATGATAGATATCCAGGTAATGATCCTAAATATAGTGGTATTAGTGATTTACCACTAACTGAAAATTTACAAGATACAATAGATAGGGTATCAGAATATTATGAAAAAGAAATAAAAGGGCAAATACGTGATGATAAGAGTGTTATAATAGTTGCACATGGCAATAGTTTACGAGCACTTATTAAATATATATTTAATCTAAGTAATGAAGATACACTTAATTTAGAAATAAAAACTGGTTGCCCTATATGTGTAGAATTTGATGACGATTTAACACCTATAGAGTATTATTATGTAAAATAATAATACTTGTTGTAAAATACTGTAAATATATGATTTATTACTGCAAATCATATTTTTTTTGTGCTATAATAATCATGTTTGATATAAAGGAGGAATATAGATGACAAAATGGGTTTACCTATTTAGTGAAGGTAATGCAAACATGAGAAATCTTCTTGGTGGTAAGGGTGCCAACTTAGCTGAGATGACTAATATTGGTCTTCCAGTACCTCAAGGTTTCACAATAACTACGGAGGCATGCACTAAGTACTATGAAGATGGAAGAGAAATAAATGATGAAATCCAAGGACAAATAAATGAATATATCCTTAAAATGGAGGAAATAACAGGTAAAAAATTTGGTGATATTGAAAATCCATTACTTGTTTCTGTAAGATCAGGTGCAAGAGCAAGTATGCCTGGTATGATGGATACAATTCTTAATTTAGGATTAAACGAAGATGTTGTAAAAGTTATGGCTGAGAAATCTAATAATCCAAGATGGGCTTGGGATTGTTATAGAAGATTTATTCAAATGTATTCAGATGTTGTTATGGAAGTAGGTAAAAAATACTTTGAACAATTAATAGATGAAATGAAAGAAAAAAAAGGTGTTAAGCAAGATATTGAACTTGATGCAGATGACTTAAAAGAACTTGCTAGAAAGTTTAAGGCAGAATATAAAGCTAAAATTGGTGAAGATTTTCCAGATGATCCAAAAGTACAATTAATGGGAGCAATTAAGGCTGTATTTAGATCATGGGATAATCCAAGAGCAAATGTATATAGAAGAGATAATGATATACCTTATTCATGGGGGACTGCTGTAAATGTTCAATCAATGGCATTTGGTAACATGGGTGATGATTGTGGAACTGGTGTTGCATTTACAAGAGATCCAGCAACAGGAGCTAAAGGTTTATTTGGTGAATTTTTAACTAATGCACAAGGTGAGGATGTAGTTGCTGGTGTTAGAACACCAATGCACATAACTGAAATGGAAGAAAAATTTCCAGAAGCATTTAATGAATTTAAAGAAGTATGTACTACACTTGAATCTCACTATCGTGACATGCAAGATATGGAATTTACTGTTGAACATGGAAAACTTTATATGCTTCAAACAAGAAATGGTAAGAGAACTGCACAAGCTGCACTTCAAATAGCATGTGATCTTGTTGATGAAGGAATGAGAAGTGAAGAAGAAGCAGTTGCTATGATTGATCCAAGAAATTTAGATACACTTCTTCATCCACAGTTTGACGCTAAAGTGTTAAAAGAAGTAAAACCAGTTGGAAAGGGATTAGGGGCATCTCCAGGTGCTGCAACTGGTAAAGTAGTATTTACTGCTGAAGATGCTGAAAAATGGGCTGAAAAAGGAGAAAAAGTAATACTTGTAAGACTAGAAACTTCTCCAGAAGATATTACTGGTATGAAAGTATCTCAAGGTATTTTAACTGTACGTGGTGGTATGACAAGTCATGCTGCAGTAGTTGCTCGTGGAATGGGAACTTGCTGTGTATCCGGATGTGGTGATATCATTATGGACGAAGAAAACAAAAAATTTACACTTGCGGGTAAAACATATTATGAAGGTGATTATATATCACTTGATGGTTCAACAGGTAATATATATGATGGACAAATTAAAACAGTTGATGCTAGCATAGCAGGAACATTTGGTAGAGTAATGGCTTGGGCTGATAAGTATAGAACTTTAAAAGTTAGAACAAATGCTGATACTCCAGCTGATGCAAGAAAAGCAAGAGAACTTGGTGCGGAAGGTATTGGACTTTGTCGTACAGAGCATATGTTCTTTGAAGAAGATAGAATAGCAGCATTTAGAGAAATGATTTGTGCAGATACTGTAGAAGAAAGAGAAACAGCACTTGAAAAAATTCTACCTTATCAACAAAAAGATTTCGAAGAATTATATGAAGCATTAGAAGGATGTCCTGTAACTATCAGATATCTAGATCCACCTTTACATGAATTTGTTCCAACTGAAGAAGCTGATATTAAAAAACTTGCTGATACACAAGGTAAATCAGTAGAACAAATTAAAAATTTAATTGCATCACTTCATGAATTTAATCCTATGATGGGGCATAGAGGATGTAGACTTGCTGTAACATACCCAGAAATAGCTAAGATGCAAACTAAAGCTGTTATAAGAGCAGCTATCAATACTAAGAAGAAACATCCAGATTGGAATGTAAAACCAGAAATAATGATTCCACTTGTTTGTGAAATTAAAGAATTAAAATATGTTAAAAATATAGTAACTCAAACTGCAGATGAGGAAATAAAAGCTGCAGGTATAGATTTAAAATATGAAGTAGGTACAATGATAGAAATACCAAGAGCAGCTTTAACTGCCGATGAACTTGCTAAAGAAGCTGATTTCTTCTGTTTTGGAACTAATGATTTAACACAAATGACATTTGGTTTTTCAAGAGACGATGCTGGTAAATTCTTAGATTCATATTATAGTAATAAAATATTTGAAAATGATCCATTTGCTAAATTAGATCAAACAGGTGTAGGTAAACTAATGGAAATGACTATTAAATTAGGTAAACCAGTTAATCCAAACTTACATATTGGTATATGTGGAGAACATGGTGGAGATCCTTCTTCAGTTGAATTCTGTAATAGTATAGGACTTGATTATGTTTCATGTTCACCATTTAGAGTACCAATCGCAAGACTTGCTGCTGCACAAGCCGCAATTAAAGCGAGAAAAAATTAGAACGCATAAGCGTGAATACAAGACTAGATGATTAATCTAGTCTTTTT
>ONTJ01000007.1 GCA_900320735.1 uncultured Eubacteriales bacterium | reverse complement strand
CTTTTTATTTCATCTACTGTAGTATTATATTTTTTTGATATACTATATAAACTATCTCCTTTTTGCACAATATAAATATTTTCATTTTCTCCTTCTTTAAAATACTTAATACCTTTATAATTAGCTATGGCTTTTATTATAGCTTCTGCATATGATTTATAATTATTTTTTAAATTATTTGCCTCTAATACATTATCTACATTTCCATAATTGATTATAATTGTCTCAATTGTTCCAGTGTCTTTTTGTATATCATAATAATCTTTTGATGTATCTTCTTCACTTCTTCTTTGGTAATATTTTGATACATTGATACCTGAACTTTCTAAATTATCATTTATAGCTTTCGCAAGAGTGTCTTTATTCCTAAGAGCATATATTATTTCTACTCCATTTGAACCTTTTCCTAGCATATTTGATAATACAATTACTTTAGAATTATTCCCATACGAATTTAATATTCTACTTATTCTATCTTCAATGCTTATATTTTCATCACTAGTTCTTATTATCTTAGTATCAATTCCTAACTCATTTAGTCTATCATATATATATTCACTAATTTTTAGATTAAAATCTTTTTCAACCAAATCATTTCCAATAACACCAATATCAGTTCCACCTTTAGAAGGATCTATAATAACCATAATCTCACCTATGATATTATATGCAATAAAAAAAAGAATAAAACTATTCTTTTTTTGAGTACTTATAGTATATTAACTGTGCTACTAAACTCACTATAATATATAAAACAAAGTATATTACTGTGGATAATTTATATAGCACCAAACTAAACGGAATAAATAATAAACCAAGTAAAATGGATGTAATAAAACTAAAATTAAATTTTCTAATAAGTTTTAGAGATATCACAAAGGAATATATTACATTAATAAGTAGTACACATATTATACTTGCAATCTTACTATCCATTATTCCAAATAAAATTAGTGGTATTACAAAATATGTAATAGTGCTTGCTAATAATATTGTTATTATCAATTGTATTTTATTAATTACATTCATCTGATTCTACCAATAAGTTTATTTCTTCATCTATTTCAGAATTTAATTTTATAAATTTATATTTATCATTAAAGTATGTAAATATTGTTTTGATTACAGCAACTATTGGCACTGCCAAAATCATGCCTAATATTCCAAAGAATTTACCAAAGACAATCAGTGCAATGATAATTGTTACTGGATGTAATTTTAATCCCTTGCTTTGTACAAGTGGTGTAAATATTACATTATCTAAAAGTTGTACTACAATAACACTTATTAAAACTATAATACCTGTTGTAATTCCTTGAGTAAATCCTACAAGTACTGCAGGTATTCCACCAATATATGGTCCTATATATGGAATTGCATTTGTTACTCCACAGAAAAGTGCAAATAATACACAAGCCTTTAAACCGCCTATTGAAAAACCAATTAAATTGCCTACAAATACTAATGTCATTGTAAGTAATATACCTTGAATATAGTTTACTAATGTTTTATTAGATACATCTAATAAATTTTTAGCATCCTCTCTCCAACGTTTTGGTAATATACCTATAAATACTTTAGATACATTATCAAAATCAAACAACATATAAAGACCTATAAATAATCCAAGTAGGAATGAACCGAATCCTGATATAATAGATGTTATAATTGAAACTATTTTATCTGGGAATCTTATTGTTATATCTTTACCAATTTGGATAATTGAAGAATAAATTTCTTTTTTTACGCTTGATACATTATTTCCAATTACTGGTTCTAATACATTTAACACTTTATCAACAAATTGATTTAAATTTTTTGTGATTGATGGAACTATATTAATAAAGTCATTTATCTGATTTGTTATTATCGGTACACTATTTATAAGTAATAGTACTAATACAGTTATAAATAGTGCATAGACTAATATAGTTGCCCATACTCTACTAAATTTATGTTTTGTTAGAAATGTAACTATTGGATTAAATAACCACGCTATTACGACACCTATAAATAATGGTGATAATACACTTAATATTAATTTAAAAAATGTAAATATCCTCCATTCTTTTACAACATATGTGATTAGCATAATTGCCGCAATTATTAAAACTATAAATAATATTTTTAGCATTTTATTTACTAAGTCTACACCTTCATTTATTTTTTCAATATTTAATGAAGTTTTCTTTTTTTGATCTCTCTTTAACATGAAATCACTTCCTTATAAATTAGTATATCACGATATAAACGTTTTTAAGCAAAAAAAATGTAAAGAATTACATTTTCTTTACTCAAATTCTTGATTTTTTATATTTTTTTGATAAGAGCTCGCACTGTATAAAATAAAAATATACAATATACTACAAATATAAACCAAATTATAATAGTATAAATCACTCCACTTGTTCCTAAATACTTACTCAATAGACCTGCCATATCTGTTGGAACATATTTCACTATTAAAGATTTTAATTCAGGTACTTTTACGTTATGGGCAATAAAATGTAATAATCTATATAATATATCTAATGAAACTATTAGATATATAAAACTAGAAAAACTTCTAAAGAAAAATACAACTGCCGCAATTAATAGTATTAATAAAATTATATCTATATACATAAGAAACATCTCCCTATATTCTCATAATATCATTTTATTTTGTCATTTTCAATTATTTTTTTAAGTACTTTACATAAAAAAAAGATCCATGTAGATCTTATAATCAATATGGTGACCTGTATGGGATTCGAACCCATGAATGCTGCCGTGAGAGGGCAGTGTGTTAAGCCACTTCACCAACAGGCCATATGGCTGCCCAAGTTAGATTCGAACTAACGCATAATAGATTCAGAGTCTACCGCCTTACCACTTGGCTATTGGGCAATCATTTTTTTAAACCAACATTATTTTCACATAAAATGTGGGTATTGTCAATTACTTTTAATCAATTTTAATTTTAGTAAAATCAAAATTAGTTTAAAAAATGTTATATTTGGTGCACGAGTAGTACATCAATAACATTTTCTATTAATAATATACCAAGTACTATTCATTATTGGTAAGTTGGATTCCAGTGTAAAATTAATCAGTAAATTTTTTTTAGGGCAAAGTCAAACAAAAAATTAAAATTTTTGAAAAGTATACCAAATAGAAAAACGATAAAATATCAATCATAAATATACTACTTAATAAACATATGTTATAATTCTTATAAGGATGTGATAACATGAAATTTATAATTGCTCAAATAATTGGTGCTATTAGTTATTCACTACTTGCATTTAGTTACTTCAAAAATAATAAAAGAAAAATACTATTTATACAAATAATTGCAAATATTGGTTTTACTGCCCATTATTTATTGTTAGACGCCATAACAGGTACTATATGTAATATATTAGGATTTACTGCACTTATTCTCATATATATATTTTCAGATAATGAAAGAAAGAAGAAAATATTAATAGTAATATTAACCCCTATTTTAATCATTATGTCATGTCTATCATATGAAAATATATTTTCGGTATTCCCAGTATTCGCATGTTTAATTACATTTAATTCTTTCTTAAGTCAAGACGAAGATAAAATTAGATTTATTGGTATAATATCTGCAATATGCTGGTTAGTATATGCAATTATACATGTATCATACTCTGCAATTATATTCGAAGTAATCACTGCAATTTCTACTAGCATTGCCTATATAAAAAATAAAAGAAATAAGGTTTAGACAATAGTCTAAATCTTTTTAATTTCTAAATATATTGTGATATAATACTAGTGAAGGAGATTGCGTATGGGGAATTTATTTAATAAAGCATGTAAATTTGCGATAGATTGCCATTCTAATCAAGAAAGAAAAGATGGTACAATGTACATATTACATCCATTTGAGGTTGCCACTATCGCATCAACTATGACAGATGATGAAGAAGTTTTGGCTGCTGCTATTTTGCATGATACTGTGGAAGATACGAATGTAAATGTAGATGAAATAAGAGAATTATTTGGTGAGAAAGTTGGAAAGCTCGTTGAGCATGAAACAGAAATAGAATATCCAAATTTAACAAAACAAGAAAGTTGGATTATGCGAAAAAAAAGTGCATTAAAAACTTTAGAATTAATACCTGATATAAATTTTAAAATAATATATTTAAGTGACAAATTATCCAATATAAGATCATTATATAGAGATTATAATAAAAACGGAACATCAGCATTTGATAAATTCAATGTGAAAGATATGAGCATTCAAGCATGGTATTATTATGAAGTATTAGGCCATCTAAAAGACTTAGAAAATTTTGATGCATACAAAGAATTCAAAGATAAAATAGATTGTATTTTTGTAGGAGTGGGAGATAAATAATGGAAAAAACAATTATTATATATAGAAGAATAGATTCGTCAAACATCAATTTAGTAGAAGAAAGACTACAAAAAGAACTACATAATTTTAAAGGTAATTTGATAATTGATGCGAATGAATTAGAATATATTTCAAGTGCAGGTCTAAGAATAATTTTAAAATTAAATAAGGATTATCCCAATACAAAAATCATTAATTGTAACCAAAATGTTTATGAAATATTTGAAATGACAGGCTTTACTGAAATGATGGATATTGAAAAAGGATATAGAAAAATATCTATAGATGGATGTGAAGTAATTGGTGAAGGAGCGTATGGTATTGTATATCGTATTGATCCTGAAACTATTGTTAAAGTATATAAAAATCCTAATTCTATAGATGAAATCACTAAGGAGAGAGAAAGAGCAAGAAAGGCTTTTATACTAGGAATACCAACAGCAATATCATATGATATTGTCCAAGTTGGTGATTTGTATGGTTCAGTGTTTGAGATGTTAGATGCTAAATCATTTGCACAGTTATTAAATAGTGGAGAATCAATTAATAAACTAGTAAAACAAAGTGTTAATATATTAAAACAAATACATGGTATTGAAAATTTTAATAATGACTTACCAAATAAAAAAGAAGAAGCAATTGGATGGGCAAAGTTTTGTAAAAAATATTTACCAAAAGAAATAGGCAATAAATTGATAACTATGATGAAAGAAATTCCAGATAAAAATACAATTATTCATGGAGACTTTCATATAAAAAATATAATGCATACAAAAAATGATAATTTACTTATAGACATGGAAACTCTCTCTGTCGGACATCCTATTTTGGAATTTGCATGTTCATATTCTATTTATGAAGGATTTGAATGTCTAGATTCAAAGAATCCCGAAAAGTTTCTTGGCATACCTCAAGAGCAGTGTAGAAAATTCATGAATTTAACTTATGATTATTATTTTGATGAATTAGAAGAACAACAAGTAGAAAAAATAAAAAATAAAGTTAAAATAATAAGTTACACAAGATTGCTTAGAAGGCAAATAAAACATTTTGGTATTGATAGTGAAGAAGCTAAAAAATCTATTGAATTTTGCATCAACTATTTGATAGAAAATGTTCCTAAAATTGATAATTTATATTTTTAATTTATATAGAAAGGATTGATAAAAATGGATTTTATTCGTAATCATCAACTAAATATAATGTTAGCTCTATCTTCAGTTTGTTTTCTGATTTTCATTTTTTTGTTAATGACAAATTATTTATCTAAAGAAAAAAAGAAATCACTTATTATAATTTCATTTTCAGCAGCATTATTACTATTATCTGATAGATATGCTTACATATTTCGTGGTCAGACATCTGCAATTGCATATTTTATGGCACGTATATGTAAATATTTAGTATTCTTTAATGTCTTGAATATTTCATATGGGGTTAATGATTTTTTGATAAGTATTTATAAAGAAAATCATCATAAATCACAACCACCAGCAATGTTTAATTATATAAGAATTCTAATATTTGTTGGTCATGCATTTTTGATTATATCTCAATTTACTAATTTTTATTATTCATTTGATAGTGCAAATAAATATCATAGAGAAAGTGGCTATGCAATATGCTATATGTTTCCAATAGTAGCTACTATAATGCAATATATGATTATGGCAAAGGATTATAATAAAACAAATAAACGTATTTTTATACCTATTGTTTTGTATTTTACTCTTCCAATCATTTCATCAATATTTCAACTTTTTACATCAGGTATATCACTTACTAATATTACAATCGCAGGTGTTGTTATATTGCTTTATTCATTTACTATTTATGATGCTAATATGATGCTAAAAGAAAAAGAAAAAACTGAAGCTGATTTAAGACTTGCAAATGAGATTCAACAAAACGAAATACCAAATGAATTTCCTGCATTCCCTGAGCGTAATGAATTTGATTTATATGCACTAATGTCTCCAGCTAAGGATGTTGGAGGAGATCTTTATGATTATTTCTTATTAGATGACAATCATTTAGGATTAGTTATAGCGGACGTTTCAGGTAAAGGTATTCCTGCAGCTTTAAATATGATTAAGGTTAAAATATTATTAAGAAGTATTGGATTAAAGTTAAATGATCCTGCCGAAATATTATCTTCATTAAATAATAGTTTTATAGATAATAATAAACTAGAAATGTTTGTAACAATGTGGTTTGGAATTATTGAAATTTCATCTGGTAGATTAACTTTTGCTAATGCCGGTCATGAAGACTTAGCTATATATAAGAAAAATATTGGTTATGATCTACTTAAAACAAAGCATGGTCTTCCTATAGGAACTATACGTAATAATAATTATGAAAACCATGAAATAAAACTTAATAAGGGAGATAAAATATTTTTATATACTGATGGTATAACTGAAGCAATAGATAGTAATAATAGAACATTTGGTATTAATAATTTATTAAAATCTCTTAATAAACACAGGAATAATAATGTAGAAGATACTATTAAATCAGTAAAAGAAGATATTATATTATTTGTTGATTCAGACAACCAATTTGATGATATTACAATGCTATGTTTTGAATTAAAAGATAATGATAACAAGATACATTTAGAAAAAAGATTTAATGCAATGCAAGGTGAAATTAATAATGTATATAGTTATTTCACAGATGCTTTATCAAATACATTTTCCCAAGATAAAATAGAAAAATACTATATTATATTAGATGAAATATTTTCGAATATAGTAAAATATGGTTATAAAGATATAAATGATGATAGAGAAAAATATATAGATATTGATTTAGTAATAGATACTGTAAATAAAAAAATAATTGCCACATTTGAAGATAATGGAATAAAATTTAATCCACTAGAAAATGAAGATCCAAATATTAACCTTTCTGCAAAAGAAAGAAAGGAAGGTGGACTTGGTATATATATAATTAAAAAGATGGTGGATAAAGTTTCATATATATACAAAGATAATAAAAATTATTTAATCCTTGAAAAAAATTATTAATTAATAAATAAAAAAATGCTAATAGTCTGTATAGCATTTTTTTAATCCTCTAATTTTTATATTATCTTTTT
>ONTJ01000021.1 GCA_900320735.1 uncultured Eubacteriales bacterium | reverse complement strand
TAGGACTTGCAATCACTAAAAAATTAGTTGATTTAATGCATGGAAATATAGTTGTTCAAAGTAAATATGGTAAGGGAAGTAAGTTTACTGTTTCACTTGACCAAAGAATAGTTGATAAGCCTAAGCTAAATCTAGAAGATACAGCAATTATTATGGAAGAACTTGATCTTAGCAATAAAAAAATACTTCTTGTTGATGATAATAAACTAAATATTAAAGTTGCATGTAAATTACTAGAAAAATATAAAGCCAATATTACTACTTTACTTTCTGGAGAAGAAACTATAGAACTTCTTAGAAAAGATAACAAATATGATATAATTTTATTGGATGATATGATGCCAAAATTAAGTGGTACAGATACGCTAAAACAGATAAAGGAAGAAAAAATATATGATGGTCCTATTGTAGTACTTACAGCTAATGCATTAACCGGTGAAAAGGAAAAATATCTAGGACTTGGGTTTGATGATTATTTAGCTAAACCTATTGAAAATATAGAATTAAATAGAGTGTTAAAAAAGTATTTAAAAAAATAATATTTATGATATAATTTATATATAATAGGAGGATAATATGGACAGAACTTTTTTAGAAGAAAATAATATTGATGTACAAAAGGGACTTGAACTTTTGGGTGATATGGACATGTATAATGAGACAATGGGAGATTTTTTAGATGAAATAAGTGAAAAATATCCTAATGCTAAAAAATATAAAGAGCAAGGTGATATGGCTAATTATGCGATACTTGTTCATTCAATAAAAAGTGATTCTAAATATTTGGGATTTACTCATCTTGCAGATTTAGCATATGCTCATGAGTTAAAATCAAAAGAAAATGATATTACTTATGTTAATAATAATTTTGAAGAACTTGAAAATGAAATTATCAGAATAATAAATATAGTTAAAAAATATTTAGGAAAGGAGTAATATGATGGATAACTTTGTAATTGCACCTAATATTACTGAGAAGACTATACTTGTTGTTGATGATTCAAACATAACAAGAAACCTAATTGAAAAGGTTTATCAAGATCAATATAAAGTGCTAATGGCATCAAATGGTAGGGAGGCTATAGATATAGTAGATACTATGCCAGAAGGTGTAATTGTCGCAATACTTTTGGATCTTAATATGCCTGATTTAGATGGGTTTGCAGTATTAGATCATTTCAAAGAAAAAAAATTATTTGATAAGATACCTGTGTCAATAATAACAGGTGATTCATCCAGAGCGACAATATCACGAGTAATGTCATATGATATAGTAGATGTATTAATTAAGCCATTTTCATCATTTGACATAGAAAAAATAGTTTCTAAAATGATTAAGCAATATAGTTAATATTGAAATAATTAGAAAAAGTGGTAAAATATATTAAGAAGGAGTGTAAATGTAGTATGAAGAAAAAATCAATTATGGGTCTTGAATTTAAATGGGAAGTACTTTTAGTATATATAGTAGGTATACTTGGTTTTATATTCTCATTTATGAAAGATAAAGAAGTAGATAAGGATGTTAAATTTCAATATAATCAATCTGCAACTATTTGGATTATATATGTTATTATTAACATATTAACAAGAATATTAATTAGAGTTTCACTTGGATTCTTATTCTTTACATGGATTTTTGCTTTAGTAGAATTAGTATTATTGGTATTTGTAATAATTACAATTGTAAAAGCATTTAGTGATGAATCATATGAAATACCTGTAATATCTGATTTAACTAAATCAATTTGGAAATAATTTGTCTACTAATTATATAAAATGACTAAATATATAGTCATTTTTTTCTTTTTCATGATATACTTATAATAGGGTGAATAAAATGAGAGTAGTTATTTCTGCGGGTGGTACAGGAGGTCATATTAATCCTGCACTTGCTATAATAGATAAAATAAAAAGTGAAGATAAGACAAGTGAAATATTATATATAGGTACGACTGATAGAATGGAAAAAGATATTATTCCAAGTAAAGGAATACCATATGTCGGTATTGAAATGCAGGGATTAAGAAGAAGCTTATCAATTAAAAATATAAGTGCTTTCATAAAATATATAAAGGGAATAAAAGTTTGTAAAAGGGAAATTAAAAAATTTAATCCTGATATTGTAATAGGTGTAGGTGGGTATGTAACTGCACCAGTAATATATTCGGCAAAAAAACTTGGATATAAAACATTAATTCATGAACAAAATAGTATTTTAGGATTATCAAATAAAATGCTTCTTAAATATACTGATACACTATGTACATCATTTGAAAGTATGAAACCAAATAAAGTCCATTATGTTTATACTGGTAATCCTACAAGTGAGAATGCAATTATCAAAAAAGCATATAAGAAAGAAGATTTTGGATTTAGTAAATCAAAAAAACTAGTACTAATTGTAATGGGGTCACTTGGTTCATATACAGTAAATGAAGTGTTAAAAAAAGCAATAGATAAATTTGATGATAAGAAATATCAGGTAGTCATAGTTACTGGGAAAAAATATTATGAGGAATTTGAAAAATTAAAAAGAAGTAAAAATATATTTTTATTTCCATATATTGAAGATTTGCCTAGACTAATGAAGGTAACTGATGTTTTAGTAACAAGAGCAGGGGCTTCAACTCTATCTGAAATTATGGCAACAACTACACCAAGTATATTAATACCAAGTCCTTACGTTACTGAAAATCATCAATATAAAAATGCTAAGGATTTAGTCGATAAAGGTGCTGCAATTATGTTGGAAGAAAAAAATTTAGATGAAAATAGTTTGATAGAAAAGATAGATTATTTAATAAATAATGATAATTTAAGATTTGATATAAGAGAAAATTTAAATAAAAATGCAAAGAAAAATAGTGCAACATTAATATATAATGAAATATTAAAATTAATAAATAAATAGGAGGATAATATGGCAAGGCGTAAGAAGAAAAAGAAAATTAAAGTTTTTAGAGTTTTTTTAGCACTTGTAATCCTTGCTGTATTGGGCTTTTTAGGGTATTTATTAGTTCAAATGCCTGTCAGAGGTTATTATATATCTGGTAATCAATATTATTCAGATTATGAGATATTAAATAAAACAGGATTAGATAAGTATCCATCATTTATACTTACTAATAACATAACTATTAAGTTTAAAATTAAGAAGGATCCACTTATAAAAAGTATAAAGATTAAGAAAAAAATTAATGGTATGTTTGATGTGATAGTAGATGAAAATAAAATATTATTCTATGATATAGCTAAGAAGAATTCCATTTTAAGTAATGGAAAGGAATCCGATTATTATAATGAAGATTCACCTGTGTTAGTTAATATAATTGAAGATAAAAAAATATATGATAAACTAATAACTAAAATGAATAAAATAGATGAGGATATACAAAAGAATATATCTGAAATAAAATATGATCCAAATGACATAGATAAAGAAAGATTTTTATTATCCATGAATGATGGTAATTATGTTTATTTGACTCTTAGTAAAATGTCA
Source organism: uncultured Eubacteriales bacterium (assembly GCA_900320735.1). Lineage (GTDB taxonomy): Bacteria > Bacillota_I > Bacilli_A > RF39 > UBA660 > CAG-433. Next base: position 7,873 of record ONTJ01000021.1, on the reverse strand, counting down.
AATATTAACAGTTATTTGGAAATATCAAATACACTTGGTACTAAAAATGGTATTTTGTATCTTGATTATGGAAATTATTTTGTTCCTAAAGATTAAAATATCTTTTTTTTTTTTGAAAAATATAGTATAATGATGTATATGATAGAGGAGTGGATTTGATGAGAAAAATATTTTCGTCAATGGATATTGGTTCAAATTCGATAAAAATAATTGTTTGCGAATTGTTTGAAAACAGACTAAATGTACTAGCAGCAACTAATTATCCATCTTTAGGAATAAAACAAGGTAATGTTGTTGATGAAAATATCGTCAAAGAAACAATAAATAATGCAATAGAAGAGATAAATACATCTCTTGGACTTAAGATTGACAAAATGATTATTAATATACCAATGTATGAACCTGAATATATGATTAATGAAGCAAGTGTATCAATAACTAATGAAGAAAAAGTAGTCACAGGGAATGACATGGTTAATGCACTTCAAACATCAATATATAATAAAATACCAAAGTCAAGGGAACTAGTTACAATACAGCCTATAAAATATAAAGTTGATACAGTAAATCAAGATATACAATATCCTAGAGGACTTAGAGCAAGTAAGTTATCAGTTACATCTATGTGCATGACTGTACCAAAGAAAAATATATATAAAATAATATCAATCTTGCAAGATTTAAATATTGAAGTAATAGATATATTGTTTGGAATAATAGGAGATTATTTTGAATTTAAAAATAGTAATACTGATGAGGCAATTACAGGAGTAATAAATATAGGTTCTGATAAAACAGAAGTCGCAGTATTTAAAAAGGGGATAATATATAATTCAAAGGTAATATTTAAGGGTGTAGGATTGATAGATGAAGATGTATCATATATATATAATATATCAGGCAAAAGTGCTAAAAAAATGAAGGAAGTATTTTCACTTGCATATAAAGATTTTGCTAGTACATCTGATATATATGAAATAACAAATAAATCAGGTATTAGGACCAAAATAAATCAATATGAAATTAGTGAAATTACTATGTCCAAATTAAAAGAATTGTTAGAAAATGCAAAAAAAGGATTAAATGACTTAACAAAAAAAGAAATTAGTTATATAATAATTTCAGGTGGTATAACAAATATGCCTGGGTTTGAGGTATTGGCAAAAGAAATATTTAATGGTAATATAATAATAGGCCCAATAAAAACATTAGGCGTTAGAGATAATAGTTATTCACAAAGTTTAGGAATGATTAAATATTTTATCGATAAGCTAAATATTAGAGGAAGAGAATATACAATGTTTGACGAGTACAAACAAGAAGAATTAGTAGAAAACAGAAAAAATAATATAAGTAATAATAATTCAGTTTTTGGTAGATTTTTTAATTACTTATTTGATAGCAAGGAGGATTAATTATGTTAGAGATTGATCAATTAGCAAAAATAAAAGTAATAGGTGTTGGCGGTGGTGGTAATAATGCCGTTAATAGAATGATTGAACAAGGAGTACAAGGTGTAGAATTTATAGTAGCAAATACAGATTTACAAGTACTTAATAGTTCAAAAGCAAAAATTAAAATACAGCTTGGTTCTACAGGACTAGGTGCAGGTGCCAATCCAGAAGTCGGAAGGGAAGCAGCACTTGAATCTAAAGACCAAATTGTTGAAGTTTTGAAAGGTGCTGACATGGTATTTGTAACTTGTGGTATGGGTGGAGGAACTGGTACTGGAGCTGCTCCTATTATAGCTGAAATAGCACAAGAACTTGGCGCACTTACTGTAGGTATCGTAACTAAGCCATTCTCATTTGAAGGGAGACTTAGAAGTGAACATGCTGAAGAAGGTTTGCAAAAATTAAAGGAACATGTTGATACTTTAATAGTAATACCAAATGATAAATTAAGAGATATAATTGATAAAACAACTCCTATGCTAGAGGCATTTAAAGAAGTAGATAATGTACTTAGATTAGGTGTACAATCTGTATCTGACTTAATTGCAGTAACAGGACTTGTAAACCTTGACTTTGCAGATGTTAAAGCAGTTATGGAAAATAAGGGTGATGCATTAATAGGTATTGGTGTATCAACAGGAACCAATAGAGCAGTTGAAGCTGCTAAGCAAGCAGTTAGTAGTCCTCTTTTAGAAAAAGATATAAGAGGTGCCACAGATGCAATTATAAATATAACTGGTGGAAAAAGCTTAAGTTTATTTGAAGTTGAAGATGCAGTACAAGTAGTAAGAGAAGCATCTGGTACTGATATAAATACAATATTTGGTGCAGTAATAAATGACACACTTGAAGATGATATAGTAGTTACTGTAATTGCTACAGGATTTGATAAAGTAGGGGAACCTTTAACAAGTGCTCCTCAAATGACTACTCAAATAATTGATATGGTAGATGATAATTCAGATGATTCAGATGATGATATGTATGACATACCTGAATTTTTAAGAAATAGAAGAAGTTTATAAAGAGTAATTTTACTCTTTTTTTGTTGCTTTTTCTTAATATAGGTGTATAATATCTTTAACAAAGAGGTATGAAAGATGAATTTAAATGAACTAAAAGAAATTTTAAAGAGAGAAAAAAATTTATTTAAAGATAGAGATGAAATATTATATTTAAAAGAAGATTTGAAAATTAAAAAGGACAAAATACAAGATGAAATTAGAAATGCATATGAAAAAAAGCAACGATATTTAGAGTATAAAGATGAAAAAAAACAGGAACTAATAGAAAAAATTAGCATCTTGTCAGTAGTATCTGTATTAGGATATTCACCACTTAACGATATATCGTCACCATTTGTTTCAGCTTTATTGACATCAAGTGCAATACTTTATTTTGGTGGACTTTTAGCTTGCAGTTATAAGTTTGATTTAGATGAATATAAGGCAGACAAAGAAAATTATTTAGATTCAGATGAAATAAAAATATTAGAAGATTCGTATGACGCACTTAGAAATGATATAAATAATATTAACGTAGAATTGTCAAATAATTCCAGTTTATTAACGTCAATATATAATCAATTGAATCAGGAAGAAGAACCTAAAAAACTTGTAAAAACAAAATAAAAAAATGTCAATGACATTTTTTTAAATTGCTCTCATGTTATTTTGATTTTTGAATGGATTTTTCTTATCTATTCTATCATAAAATAAAATTCCATTTAGATGATCTAACTCATGTTGAAATACAATCGCAAGTTCTTCTCTTAATCTAATATTATGTTTGTTTCCATCTATATCATAATATTCAGCACTTATTCTAGCACATCTTGGTACGATTCCTTCAATATCTCTATTTATACTAAGACATCCTTCACCGCCATCAACATAAATCATTTCTTCAGATTGTTTAGTTAAAACAGGATTTATGAACACATAATTTTCAAATTTACCTTCTTCATACTCATATACAATTACAAATATTCTTTTTGTAATTCCTACTTGAATAGCAGAAAGTCCCATACCAGGTCTTAAATCATATTTTTCAGCTTCTTCTTCTATTTGACTTAATGTGAGCATTTCAATCGCATCTTCAATAAATTTTTTATATTTATCTTCAAGTGGAAAGGTAACATCAGTACTTATTTTTCGTATTCTTTTATCATATTCATCTATAATGTCTTTATTTCGTATCACTGTGACCACCTCAAATCTAGATATATTCTAACATATTTTCTATAAAAAGTAAAAAAATACGAATATTATGTTATAATTATTATAGAAACTCAGGAGGTTTTAATATGATGTGTAACGACAGGATACCTACAAAAGGAGAGGTATTTGCTTGTAAATTGAATTCTTTAAAAAAAATAATAATAGTTTCAAATGGTAATGGTACGAATTATTTTAGTGACTCAGAAATAAAAAGTGATATTATAGGTGATAATTATTTAATATTTACGTATTTAGGTAATGGGTTAGCTAGAGAATATTATACTTCCAATTTATTTAATGTACTAATTTTAAATGACAATGAAGATGAAGATGTAATAATGGGAATACCATGTTATAGAACATATGATATAAATAATAATAATTATGATTTTTATCAGGGATATAAAAAAATATTAAGACATCCTTTAGCAATTAGGGTGTCAACTATATATTTAAAATCAAGATTATTTATGGTTGATAAAGAATTAAAAAACAAAGTAGATAGTATTTGTGATGATGTAGTTATACATGAACTTAATAAACTAGAAAACGAGGCAAAAGAAAATTTAATTAATCAGATGAATAAAATTATATATAATGATCATAAAGCTGCATTAATTGAAAATAAAAAATATACTCTAGAAAAAAATAAATCCTAATTCATAAGAATTAGGATTTATTAATTAATTATTTATCCTATTAAAGAATCCAGCACCTATAACTATTACAAGTAATATGAATAAAACAAGTATTATTGATGAACCATATCCTGAATTATATCCATATCCATAATTTATAGGATAAACATAGCCACCTTGATTAGAGCAGCAAGGGTTGTTATAACCATATCCACCATAACCGTAATAATACATACTAAAACCTCCTTTTTATTTTCTAATATATTTTATTAATAATGTAAATAAAATGTTATTTAATTTACCTAAATATAGGTAAAATTATATATTTATGTTATCATTAATATAAGAAGGGTAGATATATATGGTAAGAATACTTAATAAAATGGATAAAACGTTATTGTTTTTTACAATAGTCATGTTTGTATTTGGTCTTTTTATGATACTTGATGCATCAAGTATGAAATCTTTCTTAATATCTGGTAAAGATACTAAATATTTTATGAAACAATTAGTTGTATTAATTGCCTGTGTGATTATATTTATGCTTATAATAAAAATTCCACTGAAACGATATAAAAAATTAATATATGGTATATGTGGAGTAATAGCATCAATCATGTTCTTGCTTCCATTATTTGCTCCTATTATAAATGGAGCTAGAAGTTGGTTTTATATTGGGTCATTTGGTGTACAACCATCTGAATTTGCTAAGGTAGCATTGATAGTATTTACTGCAATATACTATCAGAATAATATAAAGCGATTAGATGAACTTAAAATAGCGATAGTTCCAGTTACAGTAGGAGCAATATTTACAGGACTGACATTTCTTCAACCAGATGGTGGAACTAGTTTGATATTATTTTTTATATCAGTTGCACTATTTTATTCATCGCCTGTTTCCAAAGATATAAAAACAAAATTAACACTAATAGGCTTTGCAGTAGTCATTGTGATTTTATTTGTCGCTTTAGTTTCAGGGTTTAGTATTGCTAATAATATGCAAAAAGGAAGATTCAATTATAAAAAGCCTTGTACGAGGTATCAAGAAGCTACTGGATATCAAGTATGCAATGGTTATATTGCAATAAACAATGGTAAATTAGTTAGCATTCAACCTGGAAATAGTACACAAAAATATTTATACTTACCAGAAGCATATACTGATTTCATATTTCCTATTGTAGTAGAAGATATGGGGTTAGTTACAGGGATACTAGTAATATTAATATATGCATTTATAATAATTAGAATTCTCGTTATAAGTCAGAGATCATGTAACTTACAAAATTCTATTATTTGTTATGGTGTAGCATGTTTTATATTCCTACATGTAGTAGTAAATTTAACTGGAGTTTTAGGATTACTTCCTTTAACTGGTGTACCGCTTCCATTCTTATCATATGGTGGGTCATTTGCACTTACACTTGCAATAGGATTAGCTTTTGTTCAAAGAGTATCAATAGAAAATTATAATTATAATCAAAGAAAAGTATTTAAATAAAGTTTTCAATTTGAAAACTTTTTTATTTTTTTAAGGGATTTTTTTATTTTTTTGTCGTATATAATTTTAGGAGATATAAATTAATTCTAATTATTAAGGAGGATTATGAAAAAAATATATATTTTAATAATGATTGTATTAATCACAGGTTGCAAAAATATTAATGCGACTAAAGACATAATAAAAGAAAATAAAATAGAAAAAAATAAAGTTGAAGATAAAAAAGAATTTTATTTTGTTGATATAAAAGGTGCAGTCAATAATCCAGGCGTATACAAGCTACAGGAAGATTCAAGGGTGATAGATGTAATTGATATATCAGGAGGATTAAAAGATAATGCTGATACTAGCAATATTAATTTAAGTAAAAAAATATTTGATGAAATGTTTATAATAATATACACCAAAGACGAAATAGAAAAATATAAAAAAGAAACAATATCTACCAGAGAAATTAATAAGAAATTAGAAAATCAAATTTTAAATATTGATAAGAATAATGACGCCCAAATATTAAATAATAGTTCTAGTAAAAATGAAAAAGTAAATATAAATGAAGCCACTAAGGAAGAACTTCAAAAAATAAATGGTATTGGTGAAGGTAAAGCAGATAATATAATAAAATATAGAAATGAAAATGGTATTTTTAATTCAATTGAAGATATCAAAAATATAAATGGTATTGGAGAATCTTTATTTGAAAAAATTAAAGATTATATTTCAATCTAAATATTTATATATTGTAGTTTTATTATTTAGTTTGTGTAGGACAATAATATGTATACAATGTCCACCTAATTCATATTACAGTGAAAAAAATAATGCCATAAAAGGATATGTTGAAGATTATAAAATTTATGATAATAAAATAGTCATAATATTAAAATCAAAAGAAAAAATATTAGTAAATTATAATAAAAAAATTAATATATTATATGGTGACAACATATATGTATATGGTAAATTTTATAGACCAAATAGCAATGATAATTTTAATCTATTTAATTATAGAAAATATTTATTATCAAAAAAAATTAATTATATAGTTGATAGTACTAAAATAAAATTAATAAAACATAGTAATAATGTATTTTATAAGCTAAAAAATACAATAAGAAATAGAATATACAGATGTAGTAAGACAAAAAATTATATTATGATGTTCTTACTTGGAGATAAAAATTATGTAGATAAGACAAGCATTAATAATTATAGATTTTTAGGTATAAGCCATTTACTTGCATTATCAGGAATGCATGTTTCCCTAGTGGTGTTTGCATTATTAAAAATATTATCTAAATTAAAGAAAAAATATTACATTATAATTTCATTTTTACTAATATATTTATTTTTGAGTGGATTTTCTATATCACTATCAAGAGCGTGTTATCAATTCATATTATTTCATATTAATGATAAACTTAAATTAAATATAAAAAATATTAATATAATAATATTATTATTCTCTTTATTTTTAATATATAATCCTTATTTTATTTATAGTATTGGTTTTATTTTTTCATTTTCTATTAGTTTTTCATTATTAAACTATAGTAATTTATTGGATAATAAGAGGGTAATATATAAATTATTAGTAGTATCGCTCTTATCGTTTTTTATATCATTACCAGTTATAATAAATAATTTTAATCAAATAAACATATTAAGTATAATTTATAATGTTTTATTTGTGCCTTTTATTTCTTATATTATTTTTCCTTTTTGTATCTTAACATTTATTTTTCCATTTTTAGATGGTATTAATTGCTTTTTTATAAATATTTTAGAAAGCCTAAATAATATATTTTCAAATATTACATTACTATCATTTAATGCCGCAAAAATACCTTTAATTTTGATAATAGTATATTATATATTTTTATTATACCTGTTTAAAAGAAAAAATAAACAAAATGTAATAAAGGTATTAATTATGCTTATGATATTTATATTTAATAAATCGTATATATTTAATACAACAATAATTTTTCTGTCAATAGGACAAGGTGATAGTAGTTTGATAAGAATACATAATAAAAATATCGTTATAGATGTTGG
>ONTJ01000005.1 GCA_900320735.1 uncultured Eubacteriales bacterium | reverse complement strand
TAATAAAAAAAGATATAGATTATTTTTCTATATCTTCCCATTTCCAATTTCTAACAATGTCCATATCAATACCATTTTCTCTTATATATTCATCATGTTCAACTAATTTATTTTTGCACCACTCTATTAAATCAGATGACTTATCTTCAAGCTTTGGTAAATATTTAAGTGCATCTATTACTAAATTAAATCTATCAATCTTATTTTGTACTCTCATATCAAAAGATGTTGTTATTGTACCTTCTTCCATATATCCATGAACATGCATATTTTTATTTTTTCTATTATATGTTAGTTGATGGATTAATGAAGGATATCCATGAAAATTAAATATAATTGGTTTAGTTTTAGTAAATATTGCATCATAATCTTCGTCAGTTAATCCATGAGGATGTTTATCATTAGACTCTAGTCTCATTAAATCTACAACATTTACTACCCTAATTTTTAGCTTTGGAAAATTTTCTTTTAATATTGAAACTGCTGCAAGTGTTTCAAGTGTTGGAGTATCACCAGCACAGGCAAATACTATATCTGGTTCCTTTCCTTTATCAGTTGATGCAAACTGCCAAATTCCAATTCCCTTTGTACAATGTTTTATAGCATCTTCCATTGAAAGCCATTGAAATCTTGGATGTTTAGAAGCAACTACTACATTTATATAATTTTTTGTTTTCAAAATATGATCAAAACATGATATCAAACAATTAGCATCTGGTGGTAAATACATTCTCACTATATCTGACTTTTTTGTCACTAAATGATTTAAGAATCCTGGATCTTGATGTGTATAACCATTGTGATCTTGTTGCCAGATATGTGATGTCAAAATTATATTAAGTGATGATATATCTTCTCTCCAAGGAAGTTCTTTTGATACTTTTAACCATTTAGCATGTTGACTCACCATTGAATCTATTATTCTAGAAAATGCTTCATATGTATGTATCAATCCATGTCTTCCTGTAAGTAAATATCCCTCTAATGCACCTTCACAAAAATGTTCAGATAAATAAGAGTCTATTATCATACCCTGGGAAGATAAAAATTCATCTGACTCATATGTTTTATTAACCCATTGTCTATTTTCATTATCAAATATAGAATTTAATCTGTTTGATAAAGCTTCATCAGGACCAAATATTCTAAAATTCTTATTATCTTTATTAAGTTCTATTACATCACGAATGTATTTTGATAGCTCAATCATATCTTGTGCAACTGTACTACCAGGTTCTTTAACCTCAACCTTATAATTCCTAAAATCAGGTAATTTCAATTCTTTTAGTAGTTTACCTCCATTAGAAATAGGATTTGCGCTCATTCGCTTATTTCCTTTAGGAGCAAGTTCAAAAAGTTCTTCTTTTAGTGTCCCATTCTTATCAAATAATTTTTCAGGATTATAACTTCTAAGCCAATCTTCTAATAATTTTATATCCTTAGGATTACTTCTACTTACTGCAAGTGGAACTTGATGAGATCTAAATGTTCCCTCAATTTTTTTACCTTCAACTTCCCTTGGACCAGTCCATCCTTTAGGTGTCTTCAACACTATCATAGGCCACATCGGTCTTCTAATCTTATTATTTTTGGCATCTACTTTTATTATCATTATTTTTTCTATTATTTCATCTAATGTCTTAGCCATATTTTCATGCATTTCATCTACATCTTTGCCATCAACAAAATAAGGCTCCCAACCACAACCCCTAAAGTAGTTTTCAAGTTCATCATGTGAAATTCTTGAAAAAACAGTTGGATTCGATATCTTATAACCATTTAGATGCAGTATTGGAAGTACAACACCATCAGTAAGTGGATTTATAAATTTATTCAAATGCCACGAAGTTGCAAGAGGACCAGTTTCAGCTTCTCCATCACCTATTATGCATGATACAATTAAATCAGGATTATCGAGTGCTGCACCAAAAGCATGTGATAAACTATATCCGAGTTCCCCACCTTCATTAATAGATCCTGGTACTTCTGGCGATACGTGCGAAGAAACACCTTTTGGAAACGAGAATTGCTTGAATAATGCTTTTAAACCATCTTTATCTCTTGAAATATTTGGATATACTTCACTGTATGTTCCTTCTAGATATGCATTTGATGTATAAGCATTACCACCATGACCTGGACCAGCAATATATATCATATTTAAATCATATTTATTTATTACTCTATTAAGATGTGTATATATAAAATTTTGTCCTGGAACTGTACCAAAATGTCCTACTATATTCTCTTTTAAATCTTCCTTTTTTAGTGGTCTTTCTAAAAGCGGATTATCAAGCAAATATAGTTGGCCCACTGACAAATAATTTGCTGCATTAAAATAATTATTTATATTTTTAAGTTCTTTATCACTTAGCACTTTTCCCATATTCTTTTCACCTACTATATACATTATATAATATTTGAAAAAAAAAAGATATATTTATAATAAATTTATAATATCTTTTTCCATATCTTCTGGTTTAAATGTAGGCGAATATCTTTTTACTACTTTCCCATTTCTGTCTACTAAAAATTTAGTAAAATTCCATTTAATATCCTCTTCTTTTTCAGTACTAGTACTAATTTTTTCAACTGCTTTCATAGCTAGTTTATTTTTCATACCGCTTATAATATCATCCTTTATTTCACTTTTTATATATGTATATAAAGGTATTTCATTTCCACCATTAACATCTACTTTAGCAAATTGATCAAAAGATGTATTGTACTTTAATGCACAAAACTCATGTATTTCATCATCACTACCTGGTGCTTGATTTCCAAATTGGTTGCATGGAAAATCCAATATTTCAAGTCCCTTTTCATGATATTTTCTATATAAATTTTCAAGTCCATCATATTGTGGAGTAAACCCACAGCCAGTAGCGGTATTAACAATTATTAATACTTTACTTTTATAATCACTTAAACTAATTTCATTACCATTTCTATCTTTTACTTTATAATTATATATTGACATATATACCTCCCTAGTAATTATGACTATTATACCACAAATAATGAAAAAATCGAACCTTAGGTTCGATTATCATACCAAATGGGGCGAAATAAGGGAGTCGAACCCTTGCATAACAGAGCCACAATCTGCCGTGTTAACCACTTCACCAATTCCGCCATAAAATTTTACTTAATTAATATAACATAATATTTCATAAATAACAAGTAGTTAAAGTTTATTTTACTAAAAATTGTACACATTATTAATGGTGATAATATGTTTTCAGGCTATAAAATAAAAAATAACACACTTTATTTAGAAATAAATTTTGATTATGAATTTGGAACATTAAAAAAAGAAAGTAAAAATATTATAGTCCAAATTAAAGAATATATTAAAAATAATAATATAAATAAATTATTTAATAAAATTGTAATTACATGTGGTGGGATAATTATTGGAAGTATTATATTTTCTAAACCGTCAAACAATATTAATGAAAATAATATAAAATATGTTCCAAATATTAATAATATGATTGTATATGCGCATAGTTCCAAAACAGATATTATAAACAAAGTAAATAATTCTGAGACAGACATTATAAACACAGCAAATAATATTGTTACTATTGATGATGTTTTGGAAAATAACGTAACAAATACTACGAGCACTAACACTGACATAGTGAACAAAGAAGTAAAAGAAGTAATTCCTGTGCAAAATAGTATTAATGTCCACCGGACAAATGGTCAAATAATCAGTATTGAACTTGAAGAATATATTATAGGTGTTGTTGCTTCAGAAATGCCGGCGTCATTTAATATTGAAGCTCTTAAAGCTCAAAGTGTTATTGCAAGGACATATGCACTTAAAGCAAGAGAAAGTGGTAAAATACTTACCGATACAGTATCTACTCAAACATATATTGATACTAATGAAATGAGTAATAAATGGGGTTCTAGTTTTGATACATATTATAATAAAATTAAAAATGCAGTTTTGTCTACTTCTGGAGAATATTTGAGTTATGATGGTAACTATATTGAAGCTTTATATCACTCAACTAATAATGGAAAAACTGAATCATCATTAGATGTTTTTGGTTATTACTATCCGTATTTAATAAGTGTTAATTCACAATACGATAAATATGCATCCAGTTATTTAAGAAATATAAATATGGATATAGATACGTTTTCGTCTAAACTAAATATTAATTTTAATAATGACTCTACTTTAGAAATAATCAGTTATACAGATGGAAACAATATAAAAGAAATAAATATAGGTGGAAAAACATTCACAGGTAGAAATGTAAGAGAATTACTTTCTCTTAGAAGTGCTGATTTTGATATAGAGATTAATGAAAACAGCGTGAATATAACCACTAGAGGATTTGGTCATGGTGTTGGAATGAGTCAATATGGTGCAAATGGAATGGCAAATAACGGTTATAATTATCTAAATATTTTATATCACTACTACCCCGGAACTACATTAAAAAAATAGGCAATGCCTATTTTCTTTTTGTATCGTTTGAGTATGCATATAATTGTTTTACTTCTTTTATAGTAAGTCTTCTATATTCGCCTGATTTAAGTCCAGTTAAATCTATAAATCCAATAGACTCTCGTTTTAATTTAATAACATTACATCCGACTGATTCAAATATTTTCTTAACCTCATGATTTTTACCATCATGAATAGTTATCTCAACTATACATGTATTATTTTTTTTATCTATGGATTTTAATTTAACCCTATCTGGAATAACTTTTACTTTATCTATAATCACACCATTTTTAATTTTTTTTATAGAATACCCATCAATTATTCCCTCTAATTTTGCAATATAAACTTTTGGTATCTTATTTTTTGGATGAAGTATCATATTTGTAAATTCTCCATCATTTGTTAAAAATATTATTCCAGTTGTATCATAATCAAGTCTGCCTACAGGGTATAATCTCTTATTTGATTCAAAAAAATCTATAACTGTTTTTCTTCCTTTATCATCATTAGTTGAACATATTACACTTCGTGGTTTATAGAATACATAATACTCTTTATCTTGTTTAGAAATTGAATTACCATCAACTATTATCTCATCATTTTCATCTACTTTTACTCCAAGTTCACTTATTAAACTACCATTTACAAATACCTTTTTATTTATTATATATTCTTCTGCTTTTCTTCTTGAACAAAATCCAGAATCGGCAATTGCTTTTTGTAATCTTATCATAATACACCTCCAAATCTTGAAAAAGTATATCATAAATAATAAAATTAATCAAACTATTTTGAATAAATATATTCCTTGTGTACACTTTTATTCTTATAAAAAACTTCTATATAACCCGCTTGATTATTTCTATTTTTCTTTTTATAGTAATTAATATTATAAGTTATATTTTCCCTTTCATTGTTACTCATCAAATAGTAATAGTTATTTCTAATATATAATTTCTTATTTTTAAACTTTATTTTATTTTTATTTAACACCATATAATTTCTGTAATTATTAAATCCATACTCATATAATCTCTTATGAGTATTAAAAGCATCTCTATCAACAAAAGTAACTACAATTAGATTGGCATTATCATTAGATGCGCTAGTTACTAAAGTTCTTTTAGCTTTGCCTGTATATCCTGTTTTACCACCATTTGCATACCTATATGATGTTAATAATTTATTTTTATTGTACCAAGTATAAGTTTTTAAATTAGTTTGAACCATAATATATTTAGTACTATCAATTTCCCTAAAATCAAATAAATTATTTGCATATTTCATAAGTATGGCCATGTCGTATGCAGTAGAATAGTTACCTTTTTCACCGTCATCATCAAGACCATGTGGATTATAAAATATAGTATTTTTCATTCCTATTTTTTTAGCTTTTTCATTCATTTTAGAAACAAATTTTTCTCTTCCATATAAATAATCCGCAATCGCAAGTGATGCATCATTTCCACTTCTAAGAAGTAGTCCATATACGAGATTTCTAAGTGTTATTTCTTCACCAACTGATAAATATATGCTAGACCCATGAGTTTTAATCATATCAGGTTTTATCAGTACCTTATCATCTAATTTGCCAGATTCAATTGCGAGAACTGCTGTCATTATTTTAGATATACTCGCAACACTCCTTACTTCATATATATTTTTTGAATACAATATTCTACCAGATTCTTGATCCATTAGAATAGCATTATTACTAGAAACACTTATAGCATATGTGTTTGTTACAAAGCAAAAGAAGGAAATTATACAAAATATTATTTTCTTCAAATTATCACCAATATTAATATATGAAAAAAAGACTAATATTAGTCTTATGATACATAAATACCATGAATTTTTTCTATGTCTGAATTACTTAGAGAATCAAGTTGCCATTTGCCATCTACTTTAGTTAGAGTAAATTCAATTGTATGAGTTACTGTATTTGAAGTGTTCTCCATTTGAGTTAACTTATAATCAATAAATTTGTCCTCATCATAATCAGCAATTAATCCACCATTTGTATCCGCATGATCATTAACATCCGCATCCTTTTTAAATTCATCTGGATTAGAATTTAGATAATCACTTGAGTTTCTAATTGCAGAAGCATAGTCATATACAGTTACTTGTGCTTCTACAACGGCATTATTTCCTTCTACAACAGCATCACTTAACTTATATTCTAAATTCTTATATTGATTTGTCATAAGTGTTTTATACCTGCTTCTATAATCATCATTTGTATACTCATTATTTATAGTTTCGTCTAATTGAGTTAAGATACTACTATCTTGATTTTTATATTTATCAAGAAATTCAGATACAATTTGTTTTGGTGTATTCATATCTCCAAGCGAACAAGCAGAAAGCAAAATTATTGATAATCCTATTAATATTTTTTTCATGTTTTTATCCTCCTATAAATAATTTGTATTGATTTTGAAAAAATATACAAAAAAAATAGATAAAAATTATTTTTTATCTATTCTTTTATTTACATATATTAATATTCCTATTAATAATACTACAGATGAAATTATTATTATATAATTAATTCTATCTTGACCTGTTTGAATATTAACAATAAATTCAGCTTGTGCATTTGCTCCTGTACCTACTTTTATTTTTCTATTCATTATTACTGCATCGCCTGATGCATAACCATATTCATTTATTTCTATTTCAGCCATTGCCTCGCTAGAAGATGGTAGCAAGAATCCTTTTGGAGCTTCCAATTCAACGATTCTATATTTACCTTTTGCATCTACATCTACAAAACATGTTTGCCCACCGGATACTGGTGAGAAAACATACAAATCACTTTTATTAGTAGCATCTATTTTATATGTTTTATCACTATTAAATATTAATGATTTATCCTCATATTTTGAAGTTTTTGTATTATACATTTGTAATTTAAACTTACCTGAATCTAGATAATTTCCATCTTCATCTATTTTATAGAAACAAAATGTACCTTTTGCATTTCTTATTTCCTTTGTAATATTATAAGCAGTCGCACTACTTCTCTTAACAGAAACAGTTAATTTTGTCCATTCATTATCAGGATCTATTATAAGACCTGAATCAACTGGAGTACTTATTTCCTTTAAATAATAAGTTCCTGTATTCAATGAATTAATATAAATTTGTCCTTTGTTATTTGTAACTAGTTGAACTGGTGTACCACCTTGATTATATATATACTCACCATTTTCTAATCTTAATGGTATTTGATTTGTCTTAGTTGAATCATATAGTTCAAATACTACACCAGGAACTACTGCATTCTTAAGACCTCTTTTTTGAATTATTATTCTTGTTCTATAATTTTTAACTGTTATAGTAACATTTGAAGATTTAACATATTTTTTTGTACTATAGTTATATGTCATTAGGAAATTTTTAGAATCTATTTTAAATTTAGTCTGTCTTTCCTGTTCATCTTTTGCAAGTACATATGGACTTGGTACATTAGTTTCTTCAAGTATATACTCACCTACTGGTAAAAGTGAAACTGAATATGTATTTAAGTTTGCCGATACTAATGAAGTTACAGTACCATTTGCATCATATATATATTTGCCTTCTTTATCTTTTTTGAACTTAACAATTGTACCATCAGCTTTCTTTATTTGGAAAGTTGCTCCTTTTACTGATGCATTGCCATTTCCATCTACCTTTTTAATATTAAATAACTTTTGTTCATTATATAATACTAAATTTAATATTGGTGAATCTTTAACGTACTTAACTGATGAATTTTTAACAGTTACTTTACCATTATCATCTATATTTAAAGTAAATGTTAAATCAGCCATCTTATCGTATCCTGTTGGCACTTTTGTTTCTTTAAGCATGTAATTTCCAGATTTTTTTACAGTTATATCGGAACTAACTGCACTATTTTTCATATCAATTGTTGTTACCTTAGAACAACTTGAATAACTTGCATTACATTTGTGTAATTCAAACACTGCACCTTTTATATTTTTATTAGTTGTTGAATCTTTTTTTGTTATCTTAAATTTACCACTTTCTGTCTTAACAGATAATTCCCCAGTTGGAACTCTATGATAATAAGATAATATTAATTCTTGTCTTTCTGCACCTGCATCTGTAAATCTAAATACTCTCATATCTGTTGTTGAACTTAGAGTATTTCCTAAAGTTAATTTAAATGATACTTTTTTTGAAGTAGTTATTTCATCTTTTGATGAAACAGTAATTACGCCATTACTACTACTTACTGATAATCCACTATCAGATCCTGATACACTATAAGAACCAATATTTATTTTTGATGTTACATATTGATTTTTAGAATCATTAAAATGCATTGTATATGTCTTACCAAATGATGTTGGTTTATTTTCGTCAGCTAAAGATGCTGCTTTACTTAAATAATCATAATACTTTCTTTTTAATAGATCATTTGACTTGACATAATTAAGTGAATTATTAGTATGAGTAGATGTATACGAACTATCAGTATAACCAGATCTAGCTCCTCCAACTACTTCCCATACTAGTATTTGCGTAGCAAGCATACTATTTGCTGCATCCGCACTATCTTTAATATTACTTACATCATTTTCATATTGATATCCTGCTGTTAATATATTTTTTAACAATTCTAATTTGCCAGCTGATAATTTGTTGCCAAACATATCATAAATATCTGTTCTTGTAGTTATGCTTCCATTATCTCTTGGTGCACCTTTGTTAAAATCTAAGCAGTATGATAGATGATGTTTATTATCCTCAATTATTTCATGAAATACGGCATTTGATGAATCATATCTATCATTCAAAATATAATAATCTTGATTTGATATTCCAAAATTACTTAGTGGTATCAAATAATTCTTTAGAGATGTTTGAGCAAAAACAGTAGAAGGAAGGAATAATACTATAGATAATATTACTGATACTAACGCTTTAATCTTCTTCATTATTCTTCCTCCTCTACTATTTCAATTTCTTCTGGTACTTCTAGGAAGTTATTTACCATCTGCTTTATTTGTAAACTATCTGCTGCAACTATATTTACATAATTGCCACCTTGATTTGTAGTTAAATCAAGTACTATAGTTAAGTAATATTTTTCTCCTGGCATTATAAGTGTTTTATTTAAGTATGTATAATATAAATTTCCATCACTTTCAACCCAACCATCATTTTCTTTTAAGTTTGGATCAAATGTCATTCCTTGTGGTATTGTTTCGATTATACTTCCTATTGTTCCAGGGAAATATTTAGTATTTTGAATTTCAATTCCATAAGTTACTTTAAATGATGTATTTTTTAAATTTTTAACACTTACTGATACTTTATCTTTTTTATCATAATTATTATCTTGAACTATATTACCATTTGATATAACCTTAACATTCGTAATATATTTTTTAATTTCTATATCAAATTCTTGTCTTACTCTCAATCCTAAATCTATATTTTTTACTTCCACATTTTGGTTATCTAAAGTAATTATATTTGATACAGCATAGCAAGATTTGCTATCACTTGAACTAACCATTTGAGCATCTGAATCTTTCGTAGAAGTATCACCTTCAAATGTAGGATCCACTTTGTTCTTTTCAGTTACAGTATATTTATTACAATTAAATGTATATTTAACATAGTAATTTCCTTTTGCTAATCCTTCAAATTTGTACTCGCCATTTGCATCAGATGTAGCTGAAGAAACATTTTGATCAGCACTACTTATAGAAGCAGCTGGATTTTTAGAATCAAATGTTGTAGCACTTAATTTATATAAATCTATTGCAACATCTTTTACATTTGCTTCGTTATCGTTAAATCCATTATAATTTTCATCTTCAAATACTAATCCTGAAATTGTTCTATCATATACAGATACTTGTGATATATTTGATGAATATGATTGAGTAGTTGTACAATCTAGATCACTTGCCTCACATGTATTTGCATTCTTTTGAATCATATAGAAATTATTATAATATCTTTCAGATTCTTTATTATTCTTTGTTGTAACATTTAATGTTATTCCATTTTCTGAAGCAAAATAACTAGCTGGACTAATAGCAGTTGCTGGAACTATCTTAATTGCAGTTACATTGTTTGATGTCTTTGTTGTATCTGTCCAACTAACCCAGTTTATGTTTGCATTATTTAATTCATTTGTAAGTATTGTTTTAGCATTGTCAGTTGTATAGTATGCTGCATACCCTTGAGGAAGAGTACCCTTTAATCCAACTGATATAGTTCCACTAAACTTACTTCCCTTACCAATTCCATCAGATGTATATGGAAGTATATAAATCATTGATAATTGAGCATCTTGATTAGTTGAATTAATTGCTCTCATATTATATTCATATGTACCATTTTCATCTATATATACTGGATCTGGTATACCAATAGCATTTACTTTCATTGTATTACGAAGTGTTAATAAAGCTTCTTTTTCTCTTTGTGAAAGTAATGTTACATCTGTATATTCAGTAGAATTATTATCTACTACTTTGACCTTACCATTTATTCTTGTTATTACTTTTACATTTGTTAAATCAGGTGTTGTTAACTTTATGTAAGCATGCAATACTAAATTTGGAATTGTTCCACTTACTGATTCATCTTGTCTACGTATATCATTTTCCGAATAATTATATTTATATTCCTTATAGCTAACACCATCAATTGTAACTACATTCCCGCTTGTATCTCTATCATATTTTTTATCACCTTGTTTTTCATATATTTCTAAGTATTCAGGTAAATATACAGATACAGTAGCGTTTGTTATTATTGAATTATAATCCGATTTATATATAACCGGTGTTATTACAAATTCAATTGGATCTGTTATTGATGAATAGAATATATTTTTTTGAGATCCATATGAATCATATAATTTAATATCATTTATGCTTGATTTAAATGGTGATACTAAAACAGTATTACCAATATTATTTTGTGCTTCACTGTTATTTACATATGTCTTATTAGCAGTAGTTATTTGATTATTTGAATATACTGTTTTAACATATCTCATATCAGAATTTTGATAATTAACAGAGACTCTTGGTATTTCAGATAAGAAATAATTTTTATTGTTAAATATTGTTTTACCTCTTGATGTTATTTGGAAAGTTTTTCCTATGTTACTATAATTTGAAACTACTTTAGCCTTTAATCTAAGTATTGTTTCAACACCTGGATCATATTCACTTGTAACATCTAATTTTACCAATATTATTTTATCGGCTTTATTTTGTGCCTGTGCTTGTGCAATAGTATCTACCCATTTAATATTATTAGTTGTTTCTACACAAGGACCTGCGGCCAAATTCATCAATTCTTCTTTGCTTAGTGATGTAAGTGAATTAGGACAATAACTTGGTCTATTACTTCTTAATTCAAATGATGATGCAGTCCATTCTCCCAAACCATATTTTACGTTATATTCAATTTGTTTATCTGTATTATTAAACTGTATAAAATAGTCTTTTGATTGATCTGAAACATTTTGAACATTCTCTAATTTAAATGCATCATTATCTATTTTTATATAATTAATAAATCCGTTTTCTAATTTATCACCACTTTGATTTCCATACTTAATTGTATTTTGTATATAAAATTCTTCATTATAGTTATATATTGCTTCACCACTATTTGTGAATGTTGGAGTTTCATCTATACTATTTGTTCTACTAAAGAAATCTATTTTACTAACATAATCCCCTACAAATGGTAGATATGTATCTGTAAAATCTGATATTGTATTTGATATATTTGGATTAGTAGCTATTGTGTATGTTATATCATCTCTATTAGCTTCATCTTTTTGATTAGTAAATGTAAATATTTTTGTTGATATCACATATGCATTTTCATTTTGGGATAATTGAATTTGATTATCATGATATTTTAAACCTGTAAAACTTACTTTGTAACTTGATTCATTATTTTGATTTATATAATTTTTAACTATCCCTGCATTCCCATTATCACTTACATATGAATAAGGTAAATCAGCAACTATGTTTTCACTATTAGCAGAATAATTAGATATTGTAGGATTTTCAAGTAACGTAGCATTTGAAGATGATGAAGTAATATTCAAATCAAACATAATATCACTTGGTATTCTCTTACCTTTGATACCTTTATTTGCATCACTTGGTATATAAACAAGTATTCCTACTGGTAAATGTGATTTAGTTGTTGTTTCTTCTTTATCTATAACACCTTTATATAATCTTACCCTGTAGTCATCTTTTGCAGATATTGTTACATTTTCTATATTTAATTTATCAATTTCATTCAAATTAGTGGAATTTGCTATATCTGAAAATCTTGAATCAGTTTCCTCTCTAACTCTTATTATCGGAGATACTGTATCACCATTATTTCCATTAATATTAGATAAAATAATGTCTACATTATTATCTTGTGACAAATGTGAATCTCTTATTACATATTTATAGTAGTTATATGTTTGTCCACCATTTTCTACTACGCTATTTAAAACTATAGTATTCATCTTATCTTCTGCAGACACCCTTACATCTGGTGAAGTTGGAACTAAAATATCAACTATTACATTTCTAGTTACATCTATAGTCCTTTCTTCTGGAGCAAGTGTTGAATCTGGTTTGTAATCTAGATTATAAGTTATACTATAGATTACTTCATCAAAATTTCTTACCCTTTTATTTGTTCCAGATGAATCATTACCTGCCTCATCATTTGCATCAAAATTTCCATCTGCATTAACAGTACCATCTGTTATTGCTACACTTGGATTTTTAACTTGTATTTGATTTTCATATATATCTTCATTAGCAAATACAACGACATATAATAATACTGATGCAATTAATAATATTATTACAGTCAATAAAATCTTATACTTATTTAATATTTCTTTAGCATTTCCCATAACTAGCCTCCAACTATTATTATTCATTATATATTAAACCATTTTTTTAAAAATAAATCAATAATATATAAAAAAAATTATGAATTATTACTCATAATTTTTTTGTTATCCATTAAATTTATAATTTCATTTAATTTAGAAAATTTATCACCATGAATATTAACTAAATTTATTAGTTTACTATATACTTTATCAATATCATCTTCTTTTTGCCCGTAAACTTCATAATACATATATCTTAATTTATTTTTTTCGTTATTATATTTTATATTTTTAAGTATGGATAATACTCTAATTTTTATTTTTTCTTCTTTTCTGGTAGAGATCTTATCCTTTATTTTCATATATTTTTTTATTTTATATTCGATCATAGTATATTTTAGATTTTTGCATACATCAAGTATCTCATTTTCTTCTTCGATACTTATATTACTTTTCATATAACTATTTCCATCAGAATCAAATTCTACTGCAAGAGATGCTTCATCACATGAAAATACACACGCATATCGAATTATACCTATTGAATTTGGAGAATATGTCTCAGTCTTATCTTCTATTTGGTTTAATATTTTTTTATCAATTACGACATCACTATTTTTGAAAGCTAAAAATGTATCCTTATCTACCCTAAATACAGGTATTTTTAATATAAATTCTATATAATCTTCATCAGTCCATTCATAAAATTCATACGTCTTATTTTTATTTAAATTTAACGTTATATCATAAATATAATTCATTTTCTCCTCCTTTTAAAAAGACACTTATAAATATCAATATAATTCCAAGCAATAAATTTAAACATTCAATACGTCTAATAATAAATTTAACATATTCGAAAAAATTATACCCTATTACAAATAAATTCATGTACATTACAATGTAAGAAAGTCCTATAATGCATAGACCAAAACCTACTAGAAATAATAGAATTCTAAAAGTCAAATATATCACCTACATAATTGTATTATTTTTTGCATCTAATTATTAATAGAAAAGAGGAAAAAAATGATTTTAGTTAAATATGTTATCTTAGGTATTATTCAGGGTTTTTGTGAAGTATTACCAATATCATCAAGTGGACATCTTAAAATATTTAAATCAATATTTAAAAGTGATGTTTTAAATGATATGAATTTTGAAATAATAGTTAATTTTGGATCATTTATTGCGATTTTTATAATATATAGAAATGAAATAATTAAAATTATAAAAGATTTCTTTTTATACATACACACTAAAAGTGATAAATATAAGCCTAATTTTCGATATTCATTATTAATAATTATATCAACTATACCTGCGGCTATATTTGGAATTTCAATCAAAGACTTAATAGAAAAATATTTTACTGTAAAAGTAGTGGGTTTAATGCTCATATTAACAGCAATTTTCTTATATTCAATAAAGGACAAAAAAGGTTATAAAAGTAAAAGTGATATAAGTTTTATTGATGCGATAAAAATAGGTATACTTCAAGTATTTGCACTAATTCCTGGAATAAGTAGAAGTGGTATAACTATATTTGGTGCGCTCAATTGCAACATAGAAAGTAGCACAAGTGTAGATTATTCATTTATGCTTTATCTACCTATTAGTATTGCTTCATTTATACTAAGTATAAGTTCTATTAAATTAAATATGTTATATGTGATCAGCATGCTAATATCTTTAATCACAACATATATATCAGCAAAATTACTAATGAAAATTATTAAGAAAAGCAAGCTCATATATTTTTCAATATATTGTTTAATAATTGGCTTACTTACATTCTTATTTAATTAAAAAAATGCCACAAGGCATTTTTAATTGCAATTCATATTAATCTTCACATCAATATCTTTATTTTCATAAGGTGCTTTTGGATATATTATTACTTCTACTTCATCTTTGCTGCATTCACTGTTTTTCTTTGAAAAGTCTTGTATATTATTATAAAATATCTCATTATATTTTTCTAATTCAGTCAAATTAAATTTAAGACCTATTTTTTCAAATTTTTTCAAATATTCCTCTAGCTCTTGCTTTGTTTTTCCAATAGAAACTATTTTATAATAATAGTCACTGTATATTTCTTCACCCATAGTTGTAAGTACTTTATTGAAGTCTCTATTTGATTTTTCATTCAGATTCTTAAAAAATATAAATGATAAAAATCCTAATATTATAAGAAGTATTATTAATATAATCAATGCTAATCTATTTTTCATTTTATTCCTCCTAATTCAATATAAAATCTTCATCTTTATGTGGTTCTTTAAATAATAGATCATTGTAATTTTGTTGTCTTAGAACCTCATATATTACTATCGCAGCACAATTTGATAAATTAAGTGCCCTTACTCTATCACTCATGGGTATTCTCATACACCTATCTAAATTGTTCTTCAATATTTCTTTTGGAATTCCAGTACTTTCTTTTCCAAATATTAAATATATATTTGATTTGTTATCTGAATAATCAAATGAAGTATGTGGTTTTTTACCATATCGAGTAAAATAATAAAATTCACCACTATTTTTAGATAAAAAATCCTCATAATTTTCGTAAACTTCATAATTTAAATTTTCTAGATAATTAACTGCACTTCTTTTCATATGCTTATCATCTAAGGAAAATCCAAGAGGTTTTATTAAATGCAACTTAGTATTAGTCGCAACGCATGTTCTCATTATATTACCAGTATTCCCAGGTATCTCTGGCTCATATAATACTATATTATTCATTTCTATCATCCCTACATATATATTATAAACCATTTATAAAAGAAAATCTATAATAAAATTTAATTAGTACTCATATAATTTTTTGAAAGGAAGATTTTATGAACAATGGTTATTATCAAAATTTGAATAATTATCCAAATCAAACTTACGCTCCTACGACTATATCAACAGAATTTCCTCTGGAGCAATCATATATTGAAAATATACTTAGATTAAACAAGGGGAAATATGCTAAATTCTATTGCTCTTTCCCTGATTCTATTGAATGGAAAGATAGAGTATTTACTGGAATAGTAGAACAGGCAGGTAGAGATCATCTTATTATTAGTGATCCTTCTACTGGAAAATGGTATATGATATTGATGATATATTTAAATTTTGTTGAATTTGAAGAGAATATTAATTATAGTCCAGATTTCACTTTAAAAGGATTGTAAAATCCTTTTAATTTTGCTATAATTTTTTATAGTAGAAGGTGATAAAATTGACTATACATATTATAATTATTTTGATTCTAATTACACTATTTACGATTGGATTGATATATTTATCAACATATAATAAATTTCAAGATTATATTATTAAGATAAATGAAGTTGAATCAAAAATAGATGACTCGCTTAGAGAAAAATTCGATACTATTTTAAAATTAAACAATATAATAAAAGATAAAATTAAGACCAATAAAATTTTAGTTGATAATTTAAAGGAATTAAAGGATAAAGACATATCATCATTTGATATGGACAGAAAGTTAGTTGAAGAATTAAATAAAGTAATTTATGTAAAAGATAAATTTAGTGAGCTTGATAACGACGAAGATATTATTAAACTATTATATAGTATTGAAGATTTAGATGAATCTTTATCAGCATTTAAAAAATTCTATAATGAAACAATAACCGCATACAATGTATTAATTAGAAAAATGCCATATAATATAGTTGGTAAGATACTAAAATATAAAGAAAAAACATTCTTTGATGGCAAAGATATGTCAGATGATAAAATAGATGATTTTAAGTTGTAAGATCATCTTTTTAATTTGATTTATTTAAAACAAAAAAAGTCCAACATTGGACTTTTTTTATCTTTTTGAAAATTGTGGTGCTTTTCTTGCTTTCTTTAATCCTGGTTTCTTTCTTTCTTTAACTCTTGAGTCTCTTGTTATGAAACCTTTAGCTTTTAATATTCTTCTGAATGATGATTCGCTTGATGGGTCTGTGTTTATATCATATTCTAATAAAGCTCTTGTTATACCTAAACGAATTGCCCCAGTTTGACCTGAGAAACCTCCACCTTTAACTTCTACATCGATATCAAATTTATCAAGTGTATTAGTTGCTTCTAGTGGTTGTTTTAAATCCATAACTAATGTTGCAAATGGTAGATATTCATTAACATCTTTACCGTTTATAGTTATTTTACCTTTACCAGATGTCATTCTTACTTTAGCAATAGATGCTTTTCTATGACCTGTACCATAATAAATCTTATTTGCCATGTTATCCTCCTAGTTTGCTTTCATTTCTTTAGGTTGTTGAGCTTGATGTTTATGTTCAGAACCTCTATAAACAAATAATTTTTTACCCATTTTACGACCTAATCTATTATGAGGAAGCATTCCTTTAATAGCTCTTTCCATCATTTCTTCAGGATATTTTTCAAGCATTACTTTTGCAGTTCTTTCTCTTAAACCACCAGTATATCCACTATGATTATAATACATCTTATCTTCTAGTTTATTTCCAGTTAGTTTAACTTTATCTGCATTGATTACTATTACATAATCTCCACAATCTACATTTGGTGTATAAATTGCTTTGTGTTTACCACGTAAAACTGATGCTGCTTTTGTTGCAACTCTACCTAAACTAATTCCAGTTGCATCAATAACATACCAATCACGTTTGATTTCGGCTGGTTTTGCCATAAATGTTTTCATATAAATTCCCTTTCTTATCATAGATTAATTTTCCCAGGATTAATCTATATGTGGGGTTCATAAATGTACCAATTACGATTATATTAAAAATATTAAATAAAGTCAATAAAAAATCGCTATTTTTCAGCGATTTTTATTGTTGCTTCAGTTACTTTCGATTCATAGTTTACCCTAGAATCATCACCTTTTACTTTTATTTTTACCTTATGTTCACCAACACCTAAACCTTCAAGATCTACATATGCTTCAACTTTTGTAGAATCTATATTTTTAATTACTGATTCTACACCTTTTAATATTACAGATATTTCTGTATTATTTTCACCTATTAATTGGGCAGTGTAATTTGAATTTAGATTGATATAGCTTAATCTAACACCAGATATTTCAGTTGTCGACTCATCGTCCAAAGTTATCTTGATATTAGCTACTTTTTGTGATATTTCTCTTATTCCAGTAGGTTTTTTAATAGTAACTGTGTAATCTTTATCATTTTTTAGATTATTAACATCCAATTTAACTACAATACTATTAGTACTTTCAAGTGTTTTTGAATCACCATATATAGTTAATTTTTGAACATTAGAATTTATTTCTCGTATAGCCTTACCAAATACTACATTACCTGTCGTTTGAATCTTAAGTGGTACTTCCTTACTTGGAGATTCAATGTCTATAGTAGCAGTCACTTTAGATGGAACCATTTCAACATTCATCTTGTTTCCTTTTGAATCATATGCTATAAGAGCAACATCTCTTAGGATATTACTTCCTGATTTTGGATCAACCATTTCTTTTATATCAATTAGTGCTTTTATTGCTGATACATTTGCAATGTTTTCAGAAGTTCCCTTAATAATTACTTCATCACTATCAAGTTTTATCTTACTTATAGATAATTTAGAATCTAATTTATCTAAGTTAACTGTGTCTACTCCTATTTCCCTAGTTTCAGACTGTTTATTATTTACTACTACTGTTACTACAGAAGGATCAAGTTTATATTCAACAGATGTAATCGATTGCTTATATTTTAAATTAACTTTGTGTACGCCTGGTTTCAAATCACTTAAATCCACAGTTACATCTTGAGTTGGTAATTGTTTTGCTAAATATAGATTAGCCTTAGTTCCTATAAGAGTTATATCTACAGTTTTAGGAAGACCTTCTATAACATATTCTTCATTGTTATATGTTGCATTAAGAGGTACATTGTATAACACTTCAGCATTTTTTTCTAAAAGAGTTGCATTCCTTCTATCAACTATAAAAAATATTATAACTGCAAGTACTAATGATAATATAATCATACTACTTTTTTTAGATAAAGATCTTTCAAGTGGTTTATCTGTTAATTTTATTTTTTCACCAATAAATACAAAGAATCTTGTTATTGGAATGATGATTTTTTTATCAATAAACTTAATTATTTCTCTAATAAATTTCATCTATATCATCCTCCTCATTGTTTTCTACTACAAAAGTCTCTGATTTTGGCATTAGTTCATCTAATATCATTAATTTCAATTCATCCACTGACAAATTATAATTTAATTTACCGTTTACGGCAAGAGATACTCTACCTGTTTCCTCTGATACTATAATTGCAAGACAATCTGATTCTTCTGATATACCAATGGCTGCTCTGTGTCTTGTACCAAGTCTCTTTGAAAATTTCATATCAATTGTAGTTGGAAATACTGCTCCAGCACATGTTATCTTATCACCTTGTATTATTACACCTCCATCATGAAGTGGATTATCAGGGAAGAATATTGCACACAATAATTCATTCGATAAATCTGCATATATTTTCTTACTTCGTTCAATATATTCTGAAAGAGATGTATCCCTTTCAATTACAACAAGAGCACCTATTCTGTTTTTTCTTAAATATTCAACTGCAATACCAAGTTCTGATACTAACTTTTCTCTTTCTGTTATTGTTAAAGTTTTATGTCTACCTAGTAACTGAGTTTTTCCAAGTTGCTCTAGTACGCCTCTAATTTCTGGTTGAAATATTATAATAAGAACAAGTGGACCCCAAGAAATCAAATATTCAAATATTAATCCTATTGTAGTAAGTCCAATATAATCACTTACAACTTTTATTATAAGAACAGCAAGTATACCTTTAAATATAAGTGAAAATTTAACATTTTTTTTAACATTCTTAAGTGCATAGTATAATATTACCCACACCAAACATATGTCAATCACTTTTTTTATAATTGTTATTAAGCTTTCTAAATTCATACTTCCTCCTAAACAATATTATTCTTTTTATTTTTTCGATATACAATAATAATTATAAAAATAATTATTAATGCAAGTAAGCCAATTATAGTTATATAGTAACTTATACTATATATTTTATTATTGATTTTTATATTCATATTATTGTTTTTATTATTATCTAAATACGATATTTTCACTGTTTTTAAATCGTCATTTTTGCTTAAATTCCATATATAAGTATCCCCAATTACCTCATCTGCATTATTTTCGATTACTTTATATGATATTTTAATTTTTATATGAACATCATCATATATGAGCGAATAACTACTATCATTTGTTAGCTTAGTCTTTTGTTTAGCGTATATCATAACCGTATTATCACTTTTTGATACATTTATATTACTAAACAAATCGCTCTTAAACGAATCTTTATATTCATCAATATCATTATATACTCTTTTAGCAGTTGCATATGTATTGTATGTATCACTAGTAGATGTTACCGATATTAAATCGTCATTTCTATTGAACATTTTAAACAGATAATTTACTGCAGTATCTCCCTTTAACCTTGTCAAAGATTCCATTTTAGTAGTTACTTCACTAGCTACTACTGTTTCACTAACAGAGTTATCTTCATTAATATTTAAATTGTATTCAACACTACAACCACTTGTAATAAGTATTATAAATGTAATTAAAATTTTTTTTAATTTATTCATATACTCACCTTTTAAATTATATCATAGTTAAGAAAATAAAAAAAGGTTTTTCCTTTTTTAAAAAATATTAGTATAGTTATCTTCTGGTACGTCATTATTCATATTAGATAATTTTCTCATAATACGGTCTAACTCTTCTTCTTCATTTTTAATTTCTTCTTTATTCTTAGTAAAAATATTAGCATTATCTATTTTTTTATTTGGAATACTATATAATATTTCAGATAATTTTTTATCATTAGAATATTCACTATCTAAAGTCGATTGTTCCATAATATATTGATCAGGATCAACATAATTATCTTCTTTTCTAATAGTAGCATTTAAATCTAAATTTAGTGGTTTTGTTTTTACCATAGTTCCATCTAAATCAAGAGGAGCATTCTCATCAACTACTGGAGTTTCGACTGCTGGTTCTTCAATTTTAACTTCTTCAATTTGTTCATTTTTATCCACAATTTCAGTTTCTTTTGCTTCTTTAATTATCTCATCTTTTATGTTTTCT
Source organism: uncultured Eubacteriales bacterium (assembly GCA_900320735.1). Taxonomy (GTDB): domain Bacteria; phylum Bacillota_I; class Bacilli_A; order RF39; family UBA660; genus CAG-433. The sequence continues at coordinate 1,857 of ONTJ01000005.1, read as the reverse complement.
GGAACTTGTGCGGCATTTTTAATATCAGTTCTAACTCTTTTAGACTTAACACTATTATCAACTAAATAACCTATTAAAACCAGTATTAAAAAAATACATATTCCAATTAATATAAGCGTATTGTTATTTATAAATTCCATTATTTGTTGAAGTATTTCGTTCATTTAAATCGCTCCCTTATTATTCTAGAATAATTCTAACATTAAATAAAAAAAAAGTAAATAAAAAATGAGCAAAAAGAGACAACTCTTTTTTACTCATTATCTTCATGTAATACTAATTTGTTATTCTTTAAGCTTTTTTTAACATCGATAACCCTTTGATTTGATGATCCTTTCCACTTTAATTTAGGAGAAAACAATTCTGTTTTGAATTGTCCATCAATAAGTACATCTATATATTTTAGTACTTCTTTATCCTTAAGCGATTCATATAAAAATCCACTCCACACCCAAATTGTCTTATCTTTAAATTTTTCTTTGAATGCTTTTGCTAGTTTTAAAGTACCATCTATATTAACAGGATGCATAGGTTCTCCACCAAGTATTGATAATCCTACTATATATTCTTTATCTGCTGCTTCTAGTACTTTTTCTATAGTCTCATCAGTAAATTCTTTACCCTTTTCAAAATCCCAAGTTTCTGAATTAAAGCAATCTTTACAATGAAATGCACATCCTTGGAAAAATAAGGATACTCTAATCCCTGGCCCATTAGAAATATCCATTTTTCTTATCTTATTATATCTCATTATTCTTCTAAATCTTTATTATCGATATGTATTACTCTCTCTTTTATTTCTTGAGTTCTACCCTTATTCCAGAAATTAGTACCTATGTAACCGCAAGTTCTTCTTGCTACATTTAATTTGTCATGATTTCTATTACCACAGTTAGGGCAATACCATTCTAGATTTTCATCTATTAATATTTCACCTGTATATCCACATTCTTGGCAATAATCCGATTTAGTATTTAATTCTGCATACATGATATTATCATATATGAATTTAATTACTTCCATTATAGTATCTAGATTATTTTCAAGATTTGGTGTTTCAATATAACTAATTGCACCACCTGGAGAAAGTTTTTGAAATTCACTTTCTAAACTAAGTTTAGTAAATGCATCTATTTCTTCAAATACAGGCACGTGGTAAGAATTAGTAATATAATCTCTATCAGTAATTCCTTTAATTTTACCAAATCTTTCTCTCAAACACTTTGCAAATTTATAAGTAGTAGATTCAATAGGAGTTCCATATAAACTATAATCTATGTCTTCTTCTTCTTTCCATTTTTTACATGCGTCATTCATATGTTGCATAACTTCTAGGCCAAATTCCTTACCTTTGCCATTATCTGTATGAGAATGACCTGTCATATACTTAACGCATTCATAAAGTCCAGCATATCCAAGTGATATTGTTGAATAACCATGATGAAGAAGTTCATGAATACTTTCACCTTTTTCAAGTCTCGCAAGAGCACCATGTTGCCAAAGAATTGGAGCTACATCAGAAGTTACTTTAGATAATCTCTTATGTCTTATTTGAAGAGCCCTATGACATAATTCTAGTCTTTCATCAAATACCTTCCAGAATAAATCCATATCTTTTCCAGAAGTTAAAGCTACGTCTGGAAGATTAATAGTTACTACACCTTGATTAAATCTACCATAATATTTTCCTTTGCCTTCTTTATAGTTTTTAGCTTTAGCTATATTACCTATTGATATTGTTCTATCTGGTGTTAAGAAACTCCTGCATCCCATACATGGATAGCAATCACCCTCACCCTTTTCATTTTTCTTAAGTTCTTTCATTACTTTTTCACTTATATAATCAGGTACCATTCT
>ONTJ01000018.1 GCA_900320735.1 uncultured Eubacteriales bacterium | reverse complement strand
GCAGTTACCCACCCTACACCCTTAGCAGGGGCGCCTCTTCAGCCTCTTGAGTATGTCTCCATGACGCAATATAATTTTAACATTTTATATTACATCGGTCAATATTATTTCTAAATTTTCATTCATTTTTGTTAAACCATTTATATTCTTTATTAGTATCGCTAAGTACTTTAAATAAATCAGTTATCATATTTTTAACTGTTAAATCTACATTTTTAAGTGATTTAAATATCTTAAATATTAATCCAATTTGAGTCTTAAATTGAACTAAAGATTGAATATTGTTTTCACTAAGGACACTAAATACACAGTCCACAAATTTTTCTCTTTCTTCATCACTATATTTATCTAGCCAACTTTCCATACCAATTTCCAAAACTTTACTAAAATTACTTAATTGTGCATCCATAAAAGAACTTCCATCCACTTGCCAAGTAATTGCATCATGTGCGAGCAAACCAACAGCATTTGATTTAATTACTCGATAATTGTCTTTATGTTTAAGTAATAACCCAACGGTAGAATTGTTTGGAATAATATGAATGTATTTATCTTCTATTTTATTGTAATTGTCAGATTTAATTTGTTCTTCTCTAAGACCCTGTCCATCATTACTATATATTTTAATTATTTTGCCTCGCACAAAACAATTTGTATACATCGATGATACAAGTGCCAAATTACCGCCCTTAGAATGACCACCAACAATTATTTTTTTGTTAAAGAACATAAATTTATTTAAATATTTAATTGCATACCTATGTGCATCAACTGGAAACTTATATGACATTTTACAATCTTCTTTCCATCCACTAACTAAGTGATCTGTTCCTTCAAATGCTACATAACATAACTTATTACTTATTTCAAATGTGATTGCAGAAAATTGACTAACATCATTTCCAATATATCTATAATTGTATACAAGCACATCTTTGAATCTAGGTACATCTTTTATTTTTTTTAATAATTTTATTGCCTGCCTAATCGCAAGTATATTATTTTTATTATCTTTACTATCATGCATCAAATCATATATATAAGATGCTTCATTCAAAGTTATTTTTCTTCTTCTATTTTTAGATACAATAAAATTAAAATTTACATATGACAAGATAGAAAATATTACATTATCTATTTCATTAAATTCTCTTTCACTAAATGTATAATTTCCATAATATTTTAAATAATCAAAAACGTTCATACTTCCTCCTAATATAATTATATCATTTTTTATTTTTAATTAATACTTTTATTACATCGTATACAACAAAAAAAGAGAACAAAATGTTCTCTTTATAATCATATTGGTGACCAGTACGGGATTCGAACCCGTGAATGCCGCCGTGAAAGGGCGGTGTGTTAAGCCACTTCACCAACTGGCCATACATGGTGGACCTAGATGGACTTGAACCATCGACCTCACGCTTATCAGGCGTGCACTCTAACCAGCTGAGCTATAGGTCCGAATCACACAATGCTCTTTAATTTTACACTATGATTATATAAAAATCAAGATATTTTTTAAAAAAAAGTAAAAATTTAGATTTACTATACAAAATAAAAAATAGTCAATCAAGCCTTAGATTGACTATTGTGCACCCAATATTAGATGAATTCAATTTATAATTTTCTACATTTTTATTATACTTTAGTACTTTAAATACCTCTTCTTTTATGATTCCTTCACCTATTCCATGTATTATAATTATTTTTTTATTTTTTAATTTTACATTATCTCTTATAAATTCTTCAGTTTTAATTCTCGCTAAAACTCTATCATAACCATGTAAATCAATCGAAGGACAATTATATAAAAAAGGATCAATTATTTTTTTCATTTTATACCTCTTATAATAATTATTTTTTATTTCTAGGATGACATTTTAAAAATACTTCTCTTAAATGTTCATTGCTAACATGAGTGTAAATCTCAGTTGATGACAACGATGCATGCCCCAAAAGTTCCTGCACCGCAAGTAGATCACATCCATTATCTAGTAAATGTGTTGCAAATGTATGTCTAAACATATGTGGTGTTATATTAAGTTTAATACTTGTTTGATTTATTATATCGTCCACTATTTGCTCTATTCTTCTTGTTGTTAGAGATTTTTGCTTATCACCCACAATTAGATATTCACTATCCAATCCATTTAGAAATTCTATCCTTGCTTCTTTAATATATTTTTTAATTATGTCATCGGCATATTCCCCAAATGCTACTATTCTCTCTTTACTACCCTTACCAAATATTAATATTGTTTTTTCGTTAAAATCAATATCTTTTAATTTAATATTAATTAATTCAGAAACACGTACACCACAACCATATAATATTTCAAGTATAACTCTTTGCCTTTGTCCAATCTTAGTTTCTATATTTGGAACATCAAATATTTCTTCAATATTATTATAATTAATGAATTTAGGGATTCGTTTTTCTTTTTTAGGAGATGACACTAAAATAAATGGATTTGATTTTAAATTTTTGTTTATGACTAAGTATTTGTAAAATGTCCTAAGAGAACTAAGCTTTCTAGATATTGAAGTCTTAGATAATTTTTTGTCATTTAAAAAATTTAAATATTTAATGCAAACATCATAATTCACATCATTATATTTAAATTTATTATTAATTAAAAATTTATTAAATTCCAATATATCTTTATTATAATTCTCTATAGTATATTTTGAATAGTTTTTTTGATATTTTAGGTAATCTAAAAATTTTGAAATTAATTTTTCCATAAATTACCTTACAATATATGGATTTTCATAACTTCCATCACCCTTAGAATATAGTGATAGTCCATCTATATAAATAACTATATTTGATATAAACGAAGTTGCAGCACGTGATGGAGTAGCAACGCCATCTATAATCGCATATATTTGATATGTATTATTACTTACACCAGTAACTGTTCTAAATGCACTGTTCATTGAAGAAAAGTAATTATAATTTACACAAGATTTATCAAATATTGATTTACAATTTTGATCTAGGCTTGCTCTTGCATAATCACTAACAGTTATTAAACTTACTTTTTGATTTGGTTCTACTTTTTGACATTCATTATATGAATCTATACTTCCATTAGATAAATCTCTCTTAGCTATACATATATCATGAGTTGATATTTTTTCAAGTTCCTTTGGTGAGAATATTGCATCTTTACCACCTTTAACCATATTATATTTACCAATGTATTCTAAAGATTCTTTTATTCTACTAACTGAATAATCATTTATACCAATTGTACTATTTTTCTCAGTATTATATCTATCATCCCATACAAAATATGTATTAAGTCTCTTATCTGAAATAAGTCTTATTTCATTATCTTTTATATCTATAATTCTATATAATCTTTCACCTAATAGTAAATAGTTTTTAGGATTTTCACCTCTAAATACATAAGTGTCATTAAATTTGTATAAACCATCACCAGAAGTAACCACATTAACATTTTCTTTTATGTATGAAGCAAAAGATTTAGTTTCATATAAATTTCCACATTTTAAATATGGAATATATTCATAATCATTATTTTTATATAGTATCTCAACATAACCTGAACATTTTACATTATTATCTTCAATTGAATATATATCTTTTATATAATTTTCATTAACTAATGTATCTAAATTAACTTTAGATACTTCATCACTTGTATTTGGTAAAAGTTTCTGATTATCATTTGTATATTTTCTAGCAGCATTTACAAGTGATAATTCTAAATTGGAATATGATTTTACAAATGTTCCTCTCCTTCCAAATACAAACACAAATATTATTATCATAATTGTTAATATTACTATAAAAGCTATTATTTTTAATATATTTTCTCTAATAAAACCCATAAAGCACCTACTTTCAAACATTATTATATCATATATTTAAAAGAAAAAAAAGCAATTTAGCTTTTTTTAATCTTTCTTAACTAGTTCGCCTGCAGCTACTAATGTGCTTGCGATATTTTGAATTTCAGATGGAATAATTATTTTTGTTGCTTGACCATTTGCAGCTTTTTCAAAAGCCTCAAATGACTTTAATGCAAGTACTGATTTATCAGCCTTCGCTTCCTTCAATAATTTAATACCTTCTGCCTCTGCCTCTTTAACTTTTAATATAGCCTCTGCCTCACCTTCAGCAAGTTTGATTTGTGATTCTTTTTGAGCTTCGGCTCTTAATATTGCACTTTCTTTTTCTCCTTCAGCAATTAAAATACTTGATTTCTTTTCTCCTTCAGCTTGAAGAATTTTTTCTCTTCTTTCTCTTTCAGCTCTCATTTGCTTTTCCATAGCTTCTTGAATATCTCTAGGAGGTATTATATTTTTCACTTCTACTCTATTTATTTTAATTCCCCAAGGATCAGTTGCCTCATCAAGTATTGTACACATTTTAGCATTTATTAGATCCCTAGAAGTTAATGTTTCGTCAAGTTCTAGATCACCTATTATGTTTCTTAATGTAGTTGCAGTTAAATTTTCAATTGCATTTATTGGATTTTCTACACCATATGTATATAATTTTGGATCTGTTATTTGAAAATAAACAACTGTATCTATTTGCATTGTAACATTATCCTTTGTTATAACTGGTTGTGGTGCAAAGTCTCTAACTTTTTCTTTTAGAGATACATTGTTTGCAATTCTTTCAATAAATGGAATCTTTATATGAAGTCCATTATGCCATGTAGTTGAATAACTACCTAATCTTTCAATTACATATGTTTTTGATTGTGGAACAATCTTAATGTTTGCTACTATTATAAGTAATAATAGTATAACTAAAGTTATTATAAATATCATATTATTTTCTCTCCTTCACTATTAATTTTACCCCTTCAATTTTCATTATTTCTACCTCTGAATCTTTTTTTATAGTTCTATCTGATATTGCCATCCAATCTTTACCATCAATTTTAACACGTCCACTATCATGTTTTTTAATATCTTTTGTAACTATGCCAATTTTTCCAATTATTCTATCATAATTTGTTTTTTCTTTACCTATTTTTAAATATTTTTCTAAAAGTGGTTTTGTAAGTAATAAAGATATAACTGTAAAAACAGTAAACACAATTAATTGTATTACAATATTTTCTGTAAAATAAGAACAAATAAAAGCACATAAACTACCAAATGCAAACCATATTGTTACTAAATTCAGAGTCATTGCTTCTGCAATTAAGAATAAAAATATTAATGCAAACCAAACCATAATTACCTCCTTAAAATAATTTTATGATAATTATAATAAAAAATCAAGAAAAAATAAGCCATATGGCTTATTTATTTAATAAATCAAGTAAATTAATTTTAAACATATCTTTTTGGGCATTTTCTTTACTAATCATAACACCTTTGTACGCACCAAGTTCTGTAGCATGACCTTCTAAAAATAATTCTTCAGGTCTTATTGTTTTAAGTAATATTATATTTTTATTATTATATACATCATATTCTAAAACAATCTCACCATGTACTTTAGTGAACAATTCATCTGCAGGTAAAACTAGTTCATAACTGACTGTGTTCTTTTCACTGTCTTCTTTTACTTTATCTCCTAAAAATTGTCCCTCTTTCATTTTAGGATAAAAATCAAAAACTAATTTTTTAAAAGCAAACATATTATACTTCTTTACAGAACGTTCACATTTTTTAAATTTTTGTTCATCAAAATATTCAAAAATATAATTATCTTTCATTTTTATCCTCCCCCCTATATTTTGATTTGGCTTTGAAATTATAACATAATTAATAGCAAAAGTCAAATAAAATAAGGGCTTTTCACATATTTTTCTACTATCATTAATATTATACCATTAAAAAATGAGAGTAATACATTTTAATTTACTTCATTTACTCTCATTTTACATCTTATTTTGCTTCATATAAATCATTTCCAAATGATATATCTACTTTAAGTGGTACATTTAATTTATATGCATTTTCCATTTTATCTATTACAATTTTTTCTACTTTTTTTCTTTCATCATTATAAACATTAAATATAAGCTCATCATGGATTTGCAATAACATCTTACTTTTTAATTTTTCTTTTTTAAATTCACTATATATATCTATCATAGCCTTCTTCAATATATCCGCAGCAGAACCTTGAACTGGTGTATTAAGTGCCATTCTCTCTCCTTGCATTCTAACCATATAATTAGTTTCTCTTAGTTCTTCTATATTTCTTTTTCTATTCATTATTGTAGTCACGTAACCCAATTCTTTAGCACTCTTAATAGTCTTATCAGCATATTCTTTTATCCCAGGGAAAGCTTCATAATATTTAGATAAAAATTCATTAGCGCTCTTCAAATCAACATGAATATCTTCAGCAAGACCAAAACTGCTCATTCCGTATATTATTCCAAAATTAACTGCTTTTGCATTTCTTCTCATATCCTTAGTGACATCTTCTTCAGATACATGATAAATATCCATCGCTGTTTTTGTATGAATATCCATATTATTATTAAAGGCATCAATCATATTCTTTTCATTAGACATATGTGCGAATACTCGAAGTTCAATTTGTGAGTAATCACTTGACAAAAACACACTATTGTCTTCAGGTACAAATGCTCTTCTTATATCTTTACCTTCCTGATATCTTATAGGTATATTTTGTAAATTTGGCTCCATCGAAGAAAGTCTTCCAGTTCTTGTCAATGTCTGAGTGTATATTGTATGTAGCTTACCATCACTTTTTATATTATTTTTTATTCCCATCACATATGTACTATATAATTTACTCAATGTTCTATGTTCAATTATTTTTTCTACAACAGGATGATATGCAACTATTTTATCAAGTATTTCTCTGGCAGTAGAATAAGTTGTCTTTTTCTTTTTTGGATATGGTATTTGAAGTTTATCAAATAGTATACTACCTAATTGCTTAGGAGATTGTATATTAAATTCTTCACCAGATAAAGTATATATTTCTCTAGTTAAGTCATCTATTTTCTTATTTATATTTTTTCCCATGTCATCTAGTGTATGCAAATTAACTCTAACACCTTGAAGTTCCATGTCTGCAAGTACATATGCAAGTTTCATTTCTATATTTGCAAATAATTCATATTGATTATCATTTTTAATTTTTGATATCAAGTCTTCACCTACATCATATATAAATTTGGCCTTCTCACACACATATTTTTCAAATTTTACATTATCATATTCTTCTTTATAAAATTTATCCGATAAACACATATCAAAATTTAAATCATTAGCAAGATAAGCAATATCATCTTTTACATTATAATTTAGTATATATCCGGCAATAAGTGCATCAAATGTACAATTATCAAAATCAATACCATACTTATTTAACAAAACAATATTCTTTTTAAGATCATATGTATATTTTTCATATTTATCTAAAAAATTAGGATTATTGATCAGTATTTTTTTATCTAGATAATACAAATTATCACCATCATATATACTTATTGCTTGTATATTAGCATCATGGTAATTTTCATTATCAGTCTCTATATAAATAGAAATTTTATCTTTTAGTTTTAGTTCATCAATGTTTTCTACTTTTTTATAAACTATTTCTCTTATAGGAGAACTGATACTTATATCTTTAAGTAGCGAATGAAATTCAAGTTTCGTATATATATCTTTAAGTTTTTCTAAGATAGGGCCATTATATTTTAATTCTTCAAGAGAATATGGAACATCTACATTTTTATATATAGTTGCTATATCCTTACTCATAAATGCACTTTCTCTATAATTTACTAGTTTGTCATGAACTGAGCCTTTAATTTTATCTATATTGTCATATAAATTTTCTATAGTTTCATACTCACGAAGTAGTTTCAAAGCCGTTTTTTCGCCTATTCCTTTAACCCCAGGTATGTTATCTGATGAGTCACCCATTAATCCTTTTAAATCTATTATATTTATAGGTTTTATTCCATAAGTATCATTAAATGTTTTTTCATCCATTCTTATATAGTCTTTTTGTTTCAATAATTTTACATCAATTTGACCAGATATTAATTGTAATAAATCTTTATCACTACTTACAATAGTTCCAATAAAATCATCATTATCCTCAATAAGTTTGCAATATGTACCTATAATATCATCTGCTTCATAATTATCTATTTCAAAATATTTTATTCCCATATCTAAAACTAGTTGTCTTGCAAGTGGAAACTGCATTTTTAACTCTTCAGGAGTAGCACTTCTTCCGTCCTTATATTCTTTATATTTATCATGTCTAAATGTTTTACCCTTATCAAAAGCAACAATCATATACTCAGGATTTTCTTCTTTTATTATTTTATTTAGCATATTGGCTAGTCCATACAATGCATTAGTTGGAAATCCTTCTTTATTTCTCATTATTGTTCCAGAATATGCAGTCGCATAATAACTTCTAAAAAGTAAATTATTCCCATCTACTAGTATTACTTTTTTCATATTTACCACCTATAGAAAATTATATCATTTATATAATTGAAAGTAAATTTACTTATGAAAAATTTGAGTTTTTTTGAACTTTCTGATATAATTTGATACTTAAATGGAGGTCTATTATGCGAAAAATCATATATAATGAAAACTATAGACAAAAGTTGTTTGACAAGGGTATTGAAAGTCATATTTATACTTATGAAGATCTAGATAATTATGATGATATAGTATTACTAAAAAAATTTGTAGACATTAATAAAAGAATGGAAAAAATTGAAAAAGATCGAATACTTCAAGGTGATTTTGATGTGACCTGTGGTTTAAATACTATGGAATTATTTTTAGAAAGCAAACGAAACAAAATACATTTATTATCAGAAAGACAAAGTTTAAAAAATGAAGTTACTATATATGATGAGCTAGTAGATAAAGACGATAATTTTATTGGTTACACCATGGCTAAAAGTGATTATAAGCCTATTGATAATTTTGAAAGAAGAAAATACAAACTTATATTTTTAAAATTAATAAGAGAAAAAATAAGAAGACTAAACGAAGATAATATTTATATTGGTGATTTTAATGTTAAAAACTTTTTAGTTTCTCCAAATAAAGATGACATTAAATTATGTGATATAGATAACTTTAAAATTGATGGATATGATTTTAATATTAGGTCACAAGAAGCATTAATATTTAAAAATGGATGTAGTATGGAAAATAAAATAGATTCATTTTGTTTTAATATATTTACTTTATCGCTGTTACTTAATAAAGATATGCCATATGTAGCATATTATTTAAAAGAACTAAAAATTCCAAGATTTATTTCTAATAATGAAAATAAAGACATAATAGATAGTATGATTCATCTTGATGATTCATACAAACCAAAATATTTAATAGATAATATAAAGTAATTATGTATAATAATTACTTTTTATAATTATGATGTTATTTTTGAATATAATTTTTCTTTTTGTACATTATATATTTGAAAGGAAGATTATATGAATATTAAAAACTACATAATACAAAATTTTAAAAATGATGACATAAATAAAATTAAAGATGCGATTGATGAAGCAGTTAAAGAATATGATGAAGATACACTCCCTGGGCTAGGAATATTTTTTATGCTTGTATGGGAAAAATCTGATGATATAGAAAAAAATACTATTTTAGAAAGACTTAAATCTAATCTAAAATAGTATTTTTTACATACTTCTTAATTTTGCATTAAATTTCTTTTCTATATCAGAGATTATTTTATTAAATACATCCATAACTTCATTATCAGTTAATGTTCTTGTATAATCTTCAAATGTAACATTAAATGCAATAGATTTATTAGTAGAACCTATATTTTCCCCTTCATAAATATCAAAGATATTAACATCACTTACCATCTTACCACCAGATTTTTTAATTTCTCTTAACATTTCATCAGAAGTTATATTTTTGTCTACTACGAATGCCATATCCTTTTTTACTTGAGGATATTTATTTATTTCCTTAAATTTTATTGAACCAACTCTTATTTGTTTCAATAAACTTAAATTAATTTCAAATACAAATACATCTTTAGATACATTTGGATGAAGTTTACCAATAATACCTACATTTTTTCCATTTACGATTATATCTGCACACTGATATGGATGAAATTCTTTTGGTATATTACAACTTTCTTTTATAGTATATCTATCTTTATAGCCTAAATAATCAAGTAATTCTTCTAAAACTCCTTTTATAACATAAAAGTCAATTTTTTTATCATTACCAACCTCATAGATATAATTTCCACTCATTAAGCAAGCTAATTTTTCTTCTTCAATGTAATTATTATCATTTTTTGCAAAGCCTTTACCTATTTCAAATAATGATACATCTTTATTATTATGTGCCTTATTATAATCATATACTTTAAATAACGATTGTAAAACACTATATCTAAGAGTATTTCTATCTTCTGTAATTGGATCAAGTAATTTTATTTCTTCATACAAATTATTTGTAAACATATGTGAATCCTTATCATTAACAAGTACATATGTTAAAGTTTCATTAAGACCTAAACTAGACATTTTATATCTTATAAGTCTATTTGTATTATCATATACATTATTTACTTCACCAATTTTTGGAAGTGTACTTTCTATATTATCAACACCGTATATTCTAGAAACTTCTTCAATTAAATCCTCTTTTATATTTATATCAAGTCTTCTTGATGGAATACAAACTACTGCTTTATCTTCGTCGGATTCATAAGTAAAACCAAGTTTTCTAAATACTTCTAATATTTCATCATTTGATATATTAGATCCAAGAACATCATTAATATTACTATATTTTATAGTGATTTTTTTATCACTATCATCCACATTGTTATATTCACATATTCCTTTATATACCTTAGCATTTGCATATTTTTCAAGTAAATGACATGCCCTATTAATTGCCATATAAGTTCTCTTTGAATCTAAACCTTTTTCAAATCTGTTTGATGCCTCACTTCTAAGTATTTTTTTAGAAGTTTTTCTTACTTTAACACCATCAAATATAGCTGATTCTATAATTACATTTTTAGTTTTTGATGTCACTTCAGTAGTAATTCCACCCATAACACCTGCAAGTCCAACAGCTTCAGCGTCTGTTGAAATTACAATATCACTTGAAGATAAAGTTCTTTCATTATTATCAAGTGTAACTAATTTTTCATTATCGTTTGCCATTCTTACAATTAATTTATTCCCAAGTTCATCAGCATCATAAAAATGAAGTGGTTGCCCTGTTTCAAGCATTACGTAATTAGATATATCTACTACATTATTAATTGGTCTAATTCCTGATGCCATAAGCCTATTTTTAATAAAATCCGGACTTTCTTTGATAGTTACATCAATTACTTTTTTTGCTAAAAATAATGAACAATTATCAGTATTTACTTCTATACTAAATTCATCATTAATATTATTGTTAATTTCTTCATAATTTAAATTAATATCTTTAACTTTTTTATCATATAATGCACCTAATTCATATGCCATTCCTATAATTGAAAGAAGATCTCCCCTATTTGCAGTTAGTTCAAAATCAATTGTTTCATCATCCCATCCAAGATATTTAAGTGCATCTTCTCCAATAGGTGCATCATCATCTAAAATAGCTATACCTGTCTTATCTTCTTCTTTTAAATATTTAGAATCTAGTCCTAATTCTTCAATGGAACAAATCATACCATTTGACTCCATTCCTCTAATCATACCCTTTTTTATCACACCACCTGGAAGTTGCGCACCATTTAGAGCCACAATTACTTTAATTCCTTCTTTAACATTAGGTGCACCACATACAATATCTAAAACTTCAGTTTTTATATCTACTTTACATACATGTAGATGATCTGAATCAGGATGATTTACGCAAGATATAACTTTACCAACAACTAAATTAGTACAAGAAATAAATTTACCTGCATAATCATATTCGTTGCCTATTCTAGTCATATCTTCTGCAATTTGTTCTATAGATAAACTATCATCTAAGTCGATATAATCTTTAACAAAATTTCTACTTAATATCATATTAATCAATATCCCTTCTATCAAATTGTTTTAAAAATCTAATATCATTTTGATATAAATATCGCATATCAGTTATTCCATATTTAAACATAGCAAGTCTATCTATACCTGTTCCAAAAGCAAATCCTGAATATTCTTCTGGATCATAACCATTCATCTTAAGCACATTTGGATGAACAATACCAGAACCAAGAAGCTCTATCCAACCTGTATCTTTACATAAATTACATCCCTTACCTTTGCATTTAAAACATGTAACATCTACTTCATAAGATGGTTCAGTAAATGGGAAATAACTTGGTCTAAATCTCAAATTAGTATTTTCACCAAGCATTCTCTTCATGAATACTTCAAGTGTACCTTTTAAATCTGAAAGTGACACATTATTTTCTTTTTTATCAATTACAAGTCCTTCAACTTGATTGAATTGGTGAGAATGAGTAGCATCGTCTTCTCTTCTATATGTTTTTCCAACACAAATCATTCGTATAGGTTTTTTGCCTTCATATTTAAGCATTGTTCTTGCTTGAACAGCAGATGTTTGCGTTCTTAGTAAATCTTTTTCACTAATATAAAATGAATCTTGCATATCTCTTGCAGGATGTCCTTCAGGTAAATTAAGCCTTTCAAAACAAAATTCATCAGTTTCAAGTTCAGGACCATCAACAACTTCATATCCCATTGAAATAAATATATCTTCTATTTCTTCTATAGTTCTATTAAGTGGATGAATACTCCCTTTTTTGATTTTTGTAGATGGAAATGTTAAATCTATTTTCTCAGATTGTAATTTCTTATCTAATTCTTCTTGTTCAAATTTGCTTTTTAACTCTTCTATTTTTGTATTTACTGAATTTTTTAAATCATTCATAACAATACCAAATTCTTTTTTGTCAGGTGCATCTTTAATCATAGATGAAAATTCAAAAATAGGACCCTTCTTACCTAAATAACCAATTTTCAAATCATTTAATTCCTTTAATGACTTAACCTCATTTATTTTATTTTCAAATTCTTCTTTTATGATTGCTGCTTGTTGTTTTATATCCATATTAATACATCTCCTTTATTCTATTTAAACTATCAATTGCTATTATATTATCTTTATCATATTCTTTATTATTAGGATTATAATAAAATGCGGTTATACCAAGTTTTGATGGTGTGAGTACATCTTTTATGATGTTATCCCCAATCATAACACATTCTTCTGGTTCATATTCTCCAATCGCATTTAAATAACTTTTATCATTAGGTTTAACATATGTATCTCCTGCAAATACTTCGTCAAAATATTTAAGAATACCAATATTATTAAGTCTAGATGCCTGTGTTTTATAAAACCAATTGGTAAGGACTACTAAACTATAATTTTTATTTTTTAAATATTCTAAAACTTCTATAGTTTCATCTAGTAAATAGTCATTACACTGAGTATTTATTTCAATCCATTTTTCAATCATTTCATCAGTAATATTAATATCCAACTTATCAGTTAAAAATTTACTCAATACAGATACATCATATTTTTCATGTGTATCTTCATATTCATATAAGCAATTTAAAAATGAATTAATAAATTTTTCAGCATCATTTTCATTTAATACGCTTCTAAAATATTGTCTTTCTTTTTCAAAATTGCAATGAAGAAGTGTTCCATCTAAATCAAATATAAACCTCTTTACCATTAATCCTCCTAATAAAAAAATCTATGATGTAAGGACTATTTCTAGCGGTACCACCTTACTTCATAGATTAACTATGCACTTAAACTCTTAACGCGAGCACACGTACAAGCTAAAGGGTGAATTCATATAATATACATATTAGTTTACACCAACCACTAACTCTCTATTAATGCATTGAATATATTACTACTTCCTCATCATTGCCTTTTTACACAAGTATTATAACATAATATTAACATTTTTTGTATACTTTTTTTCTATATTTACATATAAAATCAAAAACCTATATTTTTGTCAATAACATATTTTTATGATATAATTTTTATCGGAGGATAAAACAATGAAAAAGAAACATGATTATAATTCTATTATCGGAGGAATGTTTGTAGGTATTGCTAATATAATTCCTGGTGTATCTGGTGGTACTATGATGGTTATATTTAATTTACTTGAAAAATTAACTTATTCCATTTCTGATATATTTAAAAAAGGATCTACAACAAAAGGCGAAAGTATTAAATTTATATTAAAAGTATTATTTGGATGTGCTATTGGTATAATTTTATTTGCTAAAATAATTGGAATTGCTCTTAAATATGCAGAAGCGGAAACTATATTCTTGTTTATGGGATTAATATTATTTAGTATCCCACTCATAATTAAAGAAGAATTGGTTAATGAAAAGTTTAATATTTTATATTTTTTAATTGGTTTAATTATAATAGGATTACTACAATATTTTAATGGCAATAAAATGTCTAGTGACATCACATATACTATGGGTATAATGCATTTTATATTAATGATTTTTCTTGGTTTTATTGGTGGATCTACTATGATATTCCCAGGAATATCTGGATCCATGATATTACTTATACTTGGTAAATATGAGCTTATTAGGAGCTA
Source organism: uncultured Eubacteriales bacterium (assembly GCA_900320735.1). Classification (GTDB taxonomy): domain Bacteria; phylum Bacillota_I; class Bacilli_A; order RF39; family UBA660; genus CAG-433. The sequence continues at coordinate 9,804 of ONTJ01000018.1, read as the reverse complement.
TATTGATAAGTTAACTTCATTTGATATGCAAAGTATCATATCACTTATATTCTTTGGTATAGGTGTCATACTTGGTATAGTTATTAGTTCTAAATTCACTTCATTCTTATTAAAAAAATATAAAGGTAAAACAATTAGTTTAATATTAGGATTTATAATAGCTAGTGCACTTATATTGCCATTTAATTTAGAAAATAGGATTGAATTTACAACTATCAAAACTTGTTCTCTAATAATTAATTTTGTTATTGGAGGTATTATAATCTATTATATAAATAGACTAAAAAATAAAAAGAATAACGCTTAAGTGTTATTCTTTTTAAAATAAACTAAGTTGACTTGTTTCAGGCATATCGCCAAATATACCCATAAGTCTCATTTTATCAATTAGTGTTCCAGATACTTTACATCTATTTTGGAATTCTTCTATTGATATAAATGGACTCTTTTTTCTTTCTTCTACAATGTTATGTGCAACTGTATCACCAAGTCCATCTATTGAAGAAAATGGTGGTACTATATTTTTATCATCAAGTGCATTATATGTAGTTGCTTCACTTTTGTATAAATCAATATTAGTGAATTTAATTCCTCTTGCAGTCGCCTCAAGACAAAGTTGAAGAGATTCTCTTGAACCCAAATCTTTATTAGTTGCTTCTCTTCCTTTTTCATCAATTTCGATTATCTTATTTTTTATTGCATCATATCCGTTTATCATTGATATTACATCAACATCGGTTGCTTTACAAGAAAGCCATGATGCATAATAATATACTGGCATATGTACTTTATACCATGCTATTCTAAATGCACTAGTAACATATGCTGCCGCATGAGCTTTTGGAAACATGTATTTTATTTTATGACATGATTCTATATACCAATCTGCAATTCCAGCTTCTTTAAGGGTATTTTCATATTCTACCCATTGATCATGATCTTTTGGTTTACTAGCTCTTCCCTTTCTTACAAATTCCATTATTTTAAATGCTGTTATTGGTTTAAGACCATTGTACATTAGATATACCATTATGTCATCACGACACCCAATAACCTCGGAAAATGGTACTATATTATTTCTGATTAATTCTTGCGCATTGCCTAGCCATACATCGGTACCATGAGAAAGTCCAGATATCTTAATAAGTTCACCAAATGTCTTTGGTTTTGTATCTTCAACCATTTGAATAGTAAATTTTGTTCCAAATTCAGGAATACCAAGTGTACCTGTATTACACATTATTTGTTCACTTGTTACCCCAAGAGGTTCTGGCCCTAAGAAAATTTTCATTGTTTCTTTATCATCAAGTGGTACTTTAGATACATCAGTACCTGTCATATCTTGTATCATACGAAGTTGTGTTGGATCAGAATGTCCTAATATATCTAGTTTAAGTACATCGTCTTCTATTTTATGATAGTCAAAGTGCGTAGTTCTCCATGCAGAATTAGGATCATCTGCTGGAAATTGATAAGGTGTAAAATCATATACATCCATATAATCTGGTATAACAACAATACCTCCTGGGTGTTGTCCTGTTGTTCTTTTAACACCTGTACATCCTTTGGCTAGTCTTTCTATTTCTACACTTCTTTTTTCTATTCCCTTATCTTCAAAATATCCTTTAGTATAACCATATGCAGTCTTTTCTGCAACTGTACCTATTGTACCTGCTCTATATACATTATCAACTCCAAATAATACTTTGGTATATTCATGTATAGCTGCTTGATTTAAATCTGAGAAATTAAGGTCTATATCCGGTACTTTATCTGCATTAAAGCCAAGAAATGTAGCGAATGGAATATCTTGTCCATCTTTTAGCATATCACTACCACATTTAGGACATTTTTTATTTGGTAAATCGAAACCAGATGAATATGTTGCACCTAAAGCTACTCCATTTTCTTCAAATATAGAATGTCTACAATTAGGACATCTATAATGAGCAGAAAGTGGATTTACTTCTGTTATTCCCATCATAGTAGCGACAAAACTAGATCCAACTGATCCTCTAGATCCTACCAAGAATCCATCATTATTTGATTTTTTAACAAGCCTTTGAGCAATCAAGTATATAGGATCAAATCCAGCTCCTATTACCCCTCCTAAACTTTTCTTAAGTAATTTTTCTAAAGAATCTTTATCTAACTTTTCTTCACTTGTATCACCTAAATATTTACTAACTAATTTTTTTACATTTTCAGAACCAGATAAAATTACATCATGTAATTGTTTAAATGATTCTTTTATTTTTTCTTCTTCAATTAAGTTTTTATCTAAATAATATTTAATAGCAGTATGTACTATATCACCATATAATTCTATACCTAATCTTTCTTCAATATTATATGGAAGTGGATCACCATACCAATCATTTGCTTTTTCATAGACTAAATCTGTTACTACCCTTGGACAATCTAAATATGTTTTACCATCATCAGCTTTTACCCTAGGTGAGAATGGAACACCTCCTGTTTGGATAATTACGTCAAACACTTCAGTCATATCAAGTATTTTATTAGGATTTGTTATAACTATTTCTTTAGCTAAATCACTACCTAAGAATTCAAAATTAGCAAGCATTTCATCAGTAGTCCTAAAATGTTGTGATGGTATCTCACCACCCTTTGAATTTCTAACAAGTGGATGTCTACCTCTACCAGGTACATTTTGATGAATTATTATTTGTCTATATATTTTATCTTCTTTCTTTAAATGATGTACATCACCTGTAGCTACTATTAATTTACCTGCTTCCTTAGTAACTCTTATAATCTTTTCTATATTTTTTATAACTCCTGATTCATTTTCAAATACGGATGGAACCAAATGACAATATTCATCTACTGGTTGTACTTCGACATAATCATAAAATTTAATTATATTAGCTAATTCTTCATCTGTCTTACTTGATGCCTGTGTAAATACTTCACTTTGATAACATCCACTACCAATAAGTAATCCTTTTCTATATTTTTCAATTTCACTTCTAAGTATTCTTGGAGTTTTATAGATATATTTAGTATTAGCAAGTGATACTATAGTAAATAAATTTTTAAGTCCTTCTCTATTTAAAGTAAGTATATTAATATCATGGCATCTACCATATTTATATATTTCATCTTTAGGAACTAAATTATTTAAATCACTTATTTTTTTAAAATTTTGATCTTTCATTTTTTTTAGCATTTTATAAAGTACTAAAGCTGTTGCCTCTGCATCATAATTTGCCCTATGATGTCCTTCTTCATCAAACACTACACCATATCTCTTTGTAATAAATGAAAGACCATGTCTTGCTTCTGATGGATCAAGTGCACGAGATAATTCTAATGTATCTATTACAGGATTCTTAAATTCACCTAAATTATATTTTTTATAAGCCATTTCTATGAAAGAAACGTCAAATTTAGCATTGTGAGCAACCATTGGTACTTCACTTCCACCAATCCAATCAATAAACTTTTTAACTCCCTGTTCTTCATTCATCTTTCCTTCTAACATATCATCTGTTATATTAGTAAGTTCAGTTATCTTTTTTGGTAATTTTCTGCCTGGATCAATAAGCTCATCAAAACTATCAATTATTTGGCCATCTTTTATCTTAGTTGCACCAATTTCAATAATAGAATCGGCTCCACCTGCATTAAATCCGGTTGTCTCAAGGTCAAATACAACATATGTAGTATCAAGTATATCATCATCAGTTGCTCTTATTACTATATCTACATTATCATCTACCATAACAAGTTCGCAGCCATATATCACTTTAAAAGGTTCTTCACCTTCTTTTAAATCCTTATTCATCCCTCTAACTAAGTTGAAGGCATTAGGAAATGCTTGGACACCATCATGATCTGTTATGGCGATTCCTCTATGTCCCCATTTTTTAGCTTGATTAATCAGATCTTCAACAGTAACTACACTATCCATTTGACTCATCATAGTATGTGTATGAAGTTCAACCCTTTTTTCATCAGATTTATCTTCTATTTTTACAAATTTACTTTCAATAGATTCAATATTTCTAGCGCTTAGTACCAAATCATTTGCATATGTATCAAAAGAAACTCTACCATTAAATTTGTACCATTCATTCTCCTTTAATTTAGAATCTATTCTTTTAAAATCGTCTTCATTCTTAAAAAATATTTTAACTATTAAACTATCCGATAAATCTGATATTTTAAGTGTTATTATTTTAAATTGACTTTTACTACTTTCAAACAACTCTTTTCCAAAAATATATCCTTCAATAGTAACGTCATTTACTTCTCTAGTTACTTCTTCTATCTTTGTAATTTCTCCATCTATATTAATTCCTAATATAGCACTACTTCCCTCTATTTCCTTAGTTGAGGCAAGTGGTGTTCTATCAGTATTTACTTTTTTAATTTGTTTACTTGATAAATCATTTATCGCTTTTTTTGTTTCATCATTTAATTCTTTATCAATTTCACTTTTCACCTTACTATCTTCATTTACAAGTTCTGTCGATAAAGAAAAATTTGAAAAACCTATTTGTTTATATTTATCTATTATATTTTTTAAATTATTTCGTATTATATTTTCTTCTGCTTTATTGAATGCCTCTAATACCATACCATTTGTAGTAAATTTTATACTTCTAGATAAAAAAATCATAGATATTGCTTTACCTAATTTTAAACTATTTATTACGTATGGATAATAATCATTTACTTTAGCATTTGTTATATTATCAACATCAATTGTATATGTCACAGATTTTAAATTAGGAAATGCAAGTGATAGATTATTATCAAAAGTCTCATAAATAGTTGTTTGTAGTAAACTATCAACTTTAATTACAAAATTCCAATTTAATTTATCTTTTGATGATATTATTTTAACAATTTTACCATTTTTAAAATTTAAATATAAATCTTTATCTAATTTTATTTTATTAAGTAAAAGTTCTAATTTATTATCCATACTACATCACCCATCCTGCATAATATAATTATACCAATTATTTAAAAATAAAAAAAGAAAAATATTTAAATTTTTCTTTTTAATACCATACTCCGTATGCAAGTGCACCAGTACCAAGTATAAAACCAACTACATAAAATAATCTAACTATATCTGGTTCATTCCAGCCCCATTTTTCAAATGAATGATGGATGGGTGTCATTGGGAATATTTTTTTGCCTCTTAATTTAACTGAAGCAATTTGAAGTATTACTGATAAAGTTTCTACTACAAATACTCCACCTACTAATATTAAACTTACTTCTCTGTGTGTAAGTATTGCAAGTGTTGCAAGAACTGCACCTAGTGGAAGTGATCCGGTATCTCCCATAAATACTTTAGCAGGATGCCCGTTATATACTAAAAATCCAAGTAAACCTCCAACTAATATAAAGCAAAAAATCGCAACATCATCATATCCTAAAAGCCATCCAGAATTCCAAGCAATCATACCATACACAAGTATAGAAATTGCAGATAATCCAGCAGCAAGTCCATCTAGTCCATCTGTTAAATTAACTGCATTGCTTGCTCCAACTAACATAAATAATATAAAGAAACCATACATAAAGCCTAAATTAAGTTTTATATTCAACGCATATATTTCAATTACAGGATTTGAACCATGTCTTATATATACATAAAAGAATAATATAGCTATTACTACTTGAGCCAAAAATTTTTGTAGTCTTGATAAACCTGCTTCATTACTTTTATGTTTTACTTTCAAAAAGTCATCTATAAAACCAATAAGGCCATACCCAAAGAATACAAATAATATTATTATTAAATTACTTGATATACTTATTTTCTTCATTAAATATAATGTAAGTATTGTAAATATCGTTGATAACGTAAATATAATACCTCCCATTGTAGGTGTTCCGCTTTTTTTCTCATGTGCTTTTACAAATATACTAGTTCTCTGTCCTACTTTCAATTTCCTTAACCATGGTATTAATACAAGACCTAATATTACTGATGCAATAAATCCTATCATTAACGCCAAAACTGATTTAGCAAGTATATACATAATTTCACTCCTTTATTTTATAAAATAATTATATCACAATATTAATTATATTTACACTTTTTATTACATATTTACATTATTTATCACTTAATAATATTCTGATTTTACTTCCTTCAAGTACTCTTTCACCATGTGATGGTGATTGAAATATTATAGTATTACCACTTCCAGTATACTGAACATCAAATGAAATTAAAGAAGATTTTACATCCTTTAATTTTTTTCCTGTCACATTTGGATCTTCTATATATTTTTTCTCCCATACTTGATAATTTTTTTCATTTGGTTTATCACTTTTTTCAATATTTAGTGCCTCTATAGAATCTTGCATGATTGCCCTTGCAATTGGTGCCGCAATAGTACCACCATATTGAATAACACCTTTTGGGTTATCTACAGATACATAAACAACTACTTTAGGATCATCTGCTGGTAGAAATCCTATAAATGATAATATATAATTATTAACTAGATAAGATCCATTTTCTACTTTTTGTGCAGTACCTGTTTTTCCACCTACTCTATATCCATCTATAAATGCATTTCTCCCTGTACCATTAGTTACCACACTTTCAAGTGCCATTGATACTTGTTTACTTGTTTTATTACTTATTATTTTTCTAATTTTTTGCTTTTTATTTTCAATTATTGGAGTATTAGTTTCTGGTTCATTTATACTTTTTACTATATAAGGTTTATAAAGAGCACCACCATTAATAGCTGCACTTACTGCCGTTATTTGTTGTATAGGTGTTACTGATACGCCCTGACCAAATGAAGTTGTTGCAAGTTCCACATCACCTACTTTATCAATATTAAAAAGTATACCTGATGCTTCTCCATTAAGATCTATTCCTGTTTTTCTTCCAAAACCAAAATTATTTATATATCTGAATAATTTTTCTTTTCCAAGCCTTTGACCCAATACTACAAAACCTGGATTGCATGAATTTTCAACTACCTGTAAAAATGTTTCAGAGCCATGTCCTTCAGTCTTCCAACATCGTATTTTAGCATTTGCTACTCTTATGCTACCACTATCATAGTAATAATCATTTTGAAGATCAACAGTTCCTTCTTCTAATGACGCTGCAAGGGTAATTATCTTAAAAGTAGAACCCGGTTCATAATTCATCCAGATTGGTAAATTTCTATTTATCTCTTCTTGAGTATATTTTTGATAATTGACAGGTGAAAAATTTGGTCTTGAACTCATTCCTAATATTTCACCTGAATTTGGATCCATGACTATAGCAAGAGCATGATCTGGATTGTATTTAGAAACTGCATTATTCAACTCTCTTTCTATTGAAGATTGTATATTATTATCTATAGTAAGAGTCAAATTCATACCGTTTTGTGGTTGCTCATATACTTCTTCTAAATTAAGTTTATTTCCTTTAGCATCTGAAAAATATTTGATTGATCCATATTCTCCAGTTAAATATTTATCATATTGGAGTTCAAGTCCAGATAATCCCTGATTGTCTATTCCAACATAACCTAGTACGTGAGATAAATTTTTATCATAAGGATAATTTCTTTTTGATTCTTTAACTAAATATACACCATCTAATTTAAGAGAATCTATCTTATCTGCAACTTCAAATGATAATCTTCTACCTTCCGGATGAACTCTTTCAATAGATGTCTTTTTATTTACATGTTTACTCATGTCATCTTCAGATACATTTAAAATTTTTGATAATTCTTTTATAGTTCTTTCTTTTTGTTTTATTTGATTTGGTATTAGAATAAGTGATGTCGTTGTAATATTATCTGCAAGTACAACGCCATTTCTATCATAAATTTTGCCTCTATCTGCTTCTATTGGTAAATTTCTACTCCATAAATCTGATGAAAGATTACTAAGTTTATCATACTGAAATACTTGTATATAAATTACTTTACCCACAATTATTAAAAATAGAAATATTACTATTACAAAAAACAATCTAATTCTAACGTGTATATCTTTAAAGAACATAATCTCACCCTAATTAAGTGTATGATTACTAAACATCAAAAATTAAAAAAATTTAGTTTAAAAACTAAATTAATTCTTTTTTATTATATCTAATATATGAAAGAATAATAAATAAAATAGTTATAGATATACTTAATATAATATTAATAGGATTAATTGAAACATTATTAATGACACCTCTTAGATCTGATAAGGTATATATACTAAAATATTTTATGAATTCAACTTTTTCTGATAATTCTGATATAACATTTAATATATAAAATAAAAATACTATTCCTAAACTTAATACAGTAGTTTTTCTTATTTTATGTAAAAATGTTGATATAAATAAATTGAATGCAAACAAAGGATATCCAATTAATATAGGTGTAATACTTATTAATATAAATTGTTTATGAGCAAATTCACCACTTATACATAGACTAATATAATTAAATATTCCAAGTAATAAAACCATTAAAGTAATATAAGTAATACATACTATTATTTTATTAGTCATGATTTTTGTTCTTGTTACTGGAAGTGATGACAAATATTCTATTGTTTTATTGCTCTCTTCTTTCAATACTATATTTGAACCAAGTATTGAAGAATATATCCCAACTATAATTAACACAAACATAAATCCTTCTGTTTTAAACCACCCATATGCAGTACTTATAGATGTCATATCCATATTAAATGCTTTTAAAATTTTATCTGGAAATACTTTCATAAGTTCATCCATATTTTTAACTGTATCATCATTTATTATATATGGATATATAAGGTATACTATTAAAAACATACCAATTAATATAGATGTCCAAATTACAAAACTTTTTAAATTTACTTTAAATTCTCTTTTTATCATATTTACCACCTACTTATAATAATTAATAAATAAGTCTTCTAAAGATATTTCCTCAATCAATAACTTATTTATTTTATATTTAGATAATTTCTTAATTAATACATTTACATCCATATTATTTATAAATTTAATTTCATTTTCCATTTTATTTACTATGTCAAGTTTTAATTCTTTTTCTATCTTATCTATTTCATCTGATGAAATAGTCAAATAAGTATAATTTTCTTTTTTTACATTAGAAATAGTATCTTCTTTAATTATTTTACCATCTTTTATAAATCCAACTCTATCACAAATATTAGATACTTCACTTAATATATGAGACGAATATAAGATAGTTGTACCCTTTTCTTTTTCTTGCATTAATATATCATGAAATATATTTTGCATAATTGGATCTAATCCACTTGTAGCTTCATCTAATATTAATATTTCTGGTTCATGCATTAAAGAAAGAACTATTCCTACTTTTTTTAAATTACCAAGTGACAAATCCTCTACTTTTTTATTTTCATCAATCTTTAACATTTTAACTAATTCTTTTCTTCTTTTATGTATATCTTTCTTATAAAATGATTCATGATAATCAAATAATTCTCCAACTTTAATATCATCGTATAAATTAATTTCACTAGGCAAATATCCAATCATTGTTTTTATATTTATGTCTTTGTTATTTAGTGGTTTTCCTTTTATATATATTTGTCCATCACTCTTATTTATAAGTCCCATTATAGTCCTTATTGTTGTTGATTTACCAGCACCATTTGGTCCAATAAAGCCATATATATCACCTTTATTTAATTTTAAAGATACATCTTCTACACCTCTAACATTACCATAATACTTTTTTAATTTTTTAATTTCCAAAATACATTCTTCCATATTATCACCTTAATTCTATATTAATTATACCACAAAAAAAGATTGAG
>ONTJ01000006.1 GCA_900320735.1 uncultured Eubacteriales bacterium | reverse complement strand
CTCCCGTATACAGCTTGGAAGGCTGTGGTTCTACCATTAAACTACACCTGCATCAAAAATAAGTACTATTTAATTATACTTATTTTTTAATCATTGTCAATACGTTTATTTGATTTTTTATTATATATATATTTTTTACAATCCTCATTCTTTTCATTCAATGAATTTAGTAAATTTTCTCTAAAATTCCTATATAACATCAATTCCATTCTTTTTGACTCCAATTTAGACTTAACTTCATTATCACATACTGACGAGAAATCAGATTTACTAAATTCTAAGAATCTTAAATACTTTTTAGGATTTTCTTGAATTAATCCTAATTTTTTTTGATATTTATTTTTTTCTTTGATTAATTTATTTTTTTCACTATTCAATCTTTTTTCTATTATTTTTTTCTTTTCACTAAAATTTAATTTTTTAAAGTCATCGTCTTCTTCTATCTGAACCATTAAATATTTTTCATTATTTAATTTCTTGTCAATAAATTTTATTTTTGATTTTAAATTGCTAATTTCAGATCTTATTTTTTCATAATCTGAATCTTCATTATAAATAAGAGGTATATCAATATTACCATTTAATTTTTCTTCTTTTACATTTTTGAAGTAATACTCTTGTAATTCTAATTCGTAATTTTCTATTAATTTATTTAAATTAGATAAAAGACTATAAGTATTATTTTCTATTTCGTTTATCAGTTTTTGTTTTACTTCACTATTCATTACAATCATCTCCAATTCAAAACTGTTTAATTATAATATCATAAATAAAATTGTTATTCAACTGGTTCAAGTAAAGTGAGTGAAACTTTTTCCTTATCCTTAAATATATCTTCTACATAACAAGTAACTATATCACCTACACTAAGAACTTCTGATGGATGCTTAATATATTTATCAGTAATCTTGGATATATGAACAAGACCATCATTATGAAGTCCTATATCAATAAATGCACCAAAATCAACTACATTTCTAACTGTTCCTTCTAATTTCATGCCTTTTTTTAAATCAGTTATAGAAAGTATATCACTTTTAAGTATTGGTTTATCAAGTTCATCCCTTGGATCTCTATTTGGTTTTTTTAAAGATTCTATTATATCAGTTAATGTATACTTATCAATATCTAGTTTATTAGTATATTTATCTATATCAATATTATCTAATGTTTCTATAAATTCTTTTTTATTCAGATCATCTAAAGACAAATTTAACTCATCTAGTAAAAGTTTTGCCTTAGCATAACTTTCAGGATGTATTGAAGTCTTATCAAGTGGGTTGATACCATCCACTATTCTCATAAACCCTATAGATTGTTCATATGTTTTTGGAGTCAACACCTTATTTTTTAGAAGTTCATCCCTCGATATAAATTTACCATTTTTATTTCTATATTCTATAATTTTATCAATAGATTTTTTAGTAAGACCAGATATATATTTGAGTATTGAATGACTTGCTGTATTTATATTTACCCCTACTAAGTTAACGGCTTTTGATACCACAAAGTCAAGTCTATCTTTTAATTTAGTATCTGACACATCATGTTGATATAACCCAACTCCAATTCCATCAGGAGGTATCTTGACAAGCTCTGAAAGTGGATCTTGAAGTCTTCTTCCAATTGATACTGCACTTCTCTCATTTGGTGATAGATTTGGAAATTCTTCGATTGCTACTTTTTCGGTACTATATATAGATGCACCTGCTTCCGAAACTATAATATATTTGCAAGATAAATTATTTTCCTTTATCAAATCTACAATTAATTTTTCTGATTCTCTAGATGCCGTACCATTACCTATTGAGACGATATCAATTTTATAATCATTAATAAGTTTTAAAAGTATATTCTTACTATCTATTAAACCTCTCTCACTTTTAGTAAAAGGATTTATTACACAAGAATATAAATATTTACCTGTTTCATCCAACACTGCAAGCTTACAACCATTAGTAAATCCAGGATCAAGAGCAAGCACTCTTTTATTTTTTATAGGTGGCATAAGAAGTAAACTTTCTAAATTCTTGCCAAAATTTTCTATAGCTACATCTCCTGCTTTTTCAGTAAGTTCACTTCTTATTTCTCTTTCTACACTGGGTCCTATTAATCTTTTATAAGAATCTTCAATAGAATCTATTACATAACTTGTACATACTGAATCTTTATTTTTAATTACTTTATTTTTTAAAAATTCTAATATGTACTCTTTATTGTATTCCATATTTACGCTTATTATTCCATCTTTTTCAGCCCTATTAATAGCAAGTACTCTATGTGGCTTAATGGTCCTTATATCTTCACTAAAATCATAGTACATTTCATATGTTTTCTTCTCATCAATAGCATTCTTTTTTATTTTTGTTATTATTCTACCATGATTATATATATTATTTCTTATCCATTTTCTATAATATGCATTATCACTAATATATTCCGCAATTATATATTTAGCACCACAAATGGCATCCTCCTTAGTTTTAACATTTTCACTTAAGAACTTTTCTAAATTAAAAAGTTCTTTTGGAAAAGAAAGAATTATTTTAGCAAGACCCTCTAGCCCATTTTTTATAGCCTCCGTAGCTTTAGTTTTCTTCTTTTCTTTATATGGTCTATATAAATCTTCTACTTCCACTAATTTTTTAGCATTTAATATTTCTTTTTTTAAGTCATCAGTCATCAAACCTTTTTCATCTATAAGTCTAATAACATCTTCTTTTCTTTTGAGTAAATTTAGTTCATACTCGTATACCTCAGATATAGATTTTATTGCTTCTTCATCTAAATTTTCTGTAAGTTCTTTTCTATATCTAGCTATAAATGGTATAGTATTACCCTCTTCGAGTAATCTAAGTGTTACTCGAACTTGATTTTCTTTAATATTTTTTTCTATTGAAATTTGTTTTATTATATCTTCATTCATTTTTTTCACCTAATAACTATTATACATTATTTAATGCCTTTTTTTATCACATTTTTACCAAATTTATTATTTATTTTGTCAACTACTTCATTCATCTTTACATCATCTACTTTTTCTTCAAATAATGACAGTTGATAATTATTTGATTCGGAGAAATCTGTTACCCTAAGGCCAATTAATCTAACTGGCTCCTTATTCCATACCTCATTAAATAATCGTGTTGCAATATCATATATATCAGATACACTATTAACACCATTTAAATATTTATGACCATGATTATATGTTTTGAATTCATCATTTCTAATAGTTACTGTAACTGAATAAGCATATATTTTTTTATTTCTAAGCGATTTAGATATCCAAGAAGAAAAATCAAATAAATATTTAAATAATTCATCCTTATCAGTCATATCATACTCAAGTGTTCTTGAAAAACCTATACCTTTTCTATCACTATAACCACCTATATCAACCTGACTATTATCAATATTATTTGCATATTCCCAAAGTAACTTACCATGACTTTTTAGATGTCTTATAAGCATATTTACATCCGCATTTGCAAGCTCTCCTATTTTATTTATATTAAGTTCTCTTAATGTTTTACATGCTGATTTACCAGCCATAAATAACTCTGATATATCTAAATTCCATACTTTTTCTTTAAATTCATGTTCATATAAAGTATGTACTTTATTTGGTTTATCAAAATCTGATGCCATTTTAGCACTTAGCTTATTATTACCTATTCCTATGTTGACAGTAAAATGAAATTTTTTATATATTTCATCTTTTAATTTATATGCAAATTTAACTTCATCACCATATATTTTTTTATAACTAGTATAATCTACAAAACACTCATCTATAGAATATTGCTGTACTTCTTTAAATAATTTTTTTAAATACATAATAAGTTCTTCTGATCTTTTTTTATAGTAATACATATCTGGTTTTATAACTATTAAATCTTTATATATTTTTCTTGCTTCATATAAATTTATCGGAGGCTTTATTCCAATTTTTTTAGCAGGAACAGAAGCTGCGATAATAATACCATGTCTTTTAGCAGGATTACCTGCAATAACAGAAATTTCATTTCTTATATCTTTCTTGTTACCTTCTTCTATAAGTTTTAAGGCAGACCATGATAAAAATGCGCTGTTAACATCAATATGAAGTATTATTCTTTCCATTTTTATCACCTTCTCAATTATATTTTTCTTTTATATTTACAATTTGGATAATTACTACATCCTATAAAATTACTATAACCTTTTCTTAATACTAACTTACATCCACACCATGGACATGTATCAAAAGAATTTATTTTTTTATTTTTATTTTTTAGACTTTTGATGTATGATTTTCTTTTTTTCTTATCAGTAATATTATTATTTGATATAACAGTATAAAGTTCTTCTTTATTAAATATTATTTCATCCCTATAGGATAATATTTTTTCAATTAAATTATAATATCTAGTTAACTCTCCATCATGTTTTATATTTAATTTTGCGGTACTTGGAATACATACTATATTAAATACTTTATCTTCACCTATATTTAGTAGTTCACAAATTGATTTTACGTGTCCATAATTTTGTCTTATTGGATTTGTGTAATATATTTTTTTCTTTCCAATATGTCTTACCCACTTCAAATCATATTTGCCACCTGTAATATAGCCATTATATTGCTTAGTCTCTATTACAAATATTCCATAATTTGATACTACTATGTGATCTATTTGATGAATATCATCATTAACGTTAATATAAATATCATTTAAAATAGTATATTTATCTTTTGGAAGTTTTTTAAGTCTACTTTTAGTATGTATCTCTCCCATAAAACCAATAAATATATGCGAATAATATTTATCAAAAACATATAATAAAATTATTAAAATAATCACAATAATTATAATCATTTAATTCACCTTCTAGATAAATTATACCAAACATTTGTTTAATAAACAATAAAAAAATCTCTATTAAGAGATTTTTTAAATTAAATAACTTTTATCTTTTAATAATTTATCTGCATATTCTTCGTAAAGTGCTTTAAATCTTTCATAGTGAATTATTTCTCTTTGTCTTAGGAAAGAAAGAGGTGCAAGTATATCTTCATCATCTGTTAAATTCATTAAATTTTCATATACTGCTCTTGCTTTTTGTTCAGCTGCCATATCTTCTGCAAGATCTGCAAGCGGATCTCCTGTTACTGCAAAATAAGTTGCGGTAAATGGTACTCCATTTGAATCAGTTGGATATATTCCATAACCATGTTCTGTATAATGACTAGTAAGTCCTGCTTCTTTTAACTCTTCAGTGGTTGCACCATCTAATAATTGATATAACATGGCACTTATTATTTCCATATGAGCCATTTCTTCAGTTGCTATGTCAGATAAAATAGCTTTACCTTTTTCATCTGGCATAGTATATCTTTGATTTAAATATCTAAGAGTTGCAGCAAGTTCTCCATTTGAACCACCATTTTGAGTAATTATATATTTAGCCATTTGAATATTTTTCTTCCTAATATTTACAGGAAACTGTAATTTTTTTTCGTATTTCCACATAATAACCTCCTATAATCTTTCCCAAGGCCATGGACTTTTTATCCATCCCCAAGGATATTTTTCATCACTATCAAGCATTATACAACCATATTTTTTTTCATAATCTTCAGTTAATTTTTCACACATTTCTTTATACTGATTATAAAGTCCTAGTGCTTGTGAATCATTTGGATACATATCCAAATATAAATTTAATTCATGTGCGGCAAACGCATACATTTGAATATCATACATAAGTGATGCCCTATCACTAAGTGGCCTTATATCTGCAACATACTTATATGGCCAGAAATAATAATCATATAAATTACCCCTATTTAATGCTTCTTTAGGGTTTACTATACTGTATAATTCATTTTCATTCCCAGTATTGTTCATATTTACCATCCTTTCAAGTTTATAGTATGTCAAAAGTATATATATGATAGTTTCAAATGCCTAAAAAAAGAACATAAATATGTTCTTAGTCTATTAAATCTATTAAGTATTTAGCTGTTCTTATCATCTGGGTAGTATAACTCATTTCATTATCATACCATGCTGCAACTTTTACAAGTTTTATCCCACCAGCTTCAATTATTTTAGTAAGTGTCGAATCATAAAGTGAACCATAACTCATACCTATAATATCACTCGATACTATTTCATCATCAGTGTATCCTAGTGTCTCATTTGATGATTCTCTCATAACTCTATCTATATCTTCCTTAGTTACATCTTTTTCTAAAATACAAGTAAGTTCTATTATAGACCCAGCAGATACTGGTACTCTTTGAGCCGATCCATCTAATTTACCTTTAAGTTCTGGTATAACAAGTCCAATCGCTTTAGCTGCGCCTGTTGAGTTAGGAACTATATTTTCAGCAGCTGCTCTCGATCTTCTTAAATCTCCTTTTTTATGTGGTGAATCAAGTGTATTTTGATCATTTGTATATGCATGTACTGTAGACATATAACCAACTTTAATACCAAAGTTATCATTTAATACTTTAGCTATTGGTGCAAGTGCATTTGTTGTACAACTAGCAGCTGATATAATTTGTTCTTCACCTGTCAAATCTTTGTGATTAACATTATATACTATAGTCTTAACATCATCACCTGCTGGTGCACTTATAAGAACCTTCTTACATCCTGCATATATGTGTTTCATTGCTTTTTCTTTTGAAGTAAATAAACCTGTACATTCAAATACTACATCAATATTAAGCTCCCTCCATGGTAGATTACTTGGTTCAACTTCTTTATAGACTCTAATGCTTTTACCATTTACTATTAATTCATCATCGGTATATTCTATTTTATTTATTAAAAAATTACCTTGGTCTGTATCATATTTTAGTAAATGAGCTAGCACTTTAGTATCAGTTAAATCATTTATTGCAACTACTTCTATTTCTTCGTTATCAAATATTTGTCTAAAAGCTAATCTGCCTATTCTACCAAATCCATTAATTGCTATTCTTATCATATTTTCCTCCTATTTGAAATATCCTCCACCTATAAATTCTCTTATTATCGAATCTTTTGGTATGTAATCTGTACTTATTGGAAGCACATTTTTAAGTAAATTAAGTAATCTAACTGCCTCCATATAACTTGGATCACTATCGTCAATTGCATATAATAAAGGCTCTACATATGTTTTAAGTACACCTAGTTCATATATTAACGATGTATTTAATATAACATCTGCCTCATCTTGATATGGGAACACATACATCTCTTCTCCCATTCTGACATTTTGCCAGTTTCCTATTGTTGTTGCTGCATCGTATCCTCTAGACATATTATCCCTAGCTATTCTTCTAAGTAATCTATTATCTGACATTCTTATTCTATTATGTCTATCTAGTGATAATACTGTTAGGGGACTCAAATATATTTTATACTTATTTTTTCTATCTATCAAGTATGTTAATTCCTCATTAAGTGCATGTAATCCTTCTATAATTAATATTTCCTTTTCATCTAATTTAATACTCTTATTTGATATTTCACTTGTTCCTGTTATAAAATTAAATTTAAGTGGAAATACTTCTTTGCCGTCAAGTAAATCTTTTAAATCTTTATTAAATTTTCTAATATTAATTGCCTTTAGAGATTCAAAATCATATGAACCATCTTTAAGTTTTGGTGTTTTTTCTCTATCAACAAAATAATCATCTACTGATAAACTAATAGGATTAAGTCCATAGCTCTTTAAAAATAATTCCAATTTTCTACTAGTAGTTGTTTTACCAGATGAAGATGGCCCTGCGATTAAAACTATTTTAATGTTTTTATTTGAATATATTTTTTCTGCTATATCAAATAAATTTTTATTTTGTATATTTTCACTTAATAATATTAAGTCCTCTACATTGCCTTTTGATACCCTATTATTAAGTTCACTTACATTATTTATTTGTATTTTACTACACCATTCATCATATTTTCTAAACTCATTGAATAATTTTTCATGATGAGTATATGTTGGTATTTTATTAAGATAATATATATTTGGATATCTAAGTACAAATCCATGTTCATTTATATATGTAAGTTCAAATTCTTTAATAAAACCTGTACTTACTGGTAAATATGAAAAGAAATAATCGTATGTGTTATTAAGTCTATATAAATTAACATTTGTATTAACAGAATATTTTAAAACATTTGCCTTATCATAATCACCTATACTTTTATAATAATTAATTGCCTGTATTCTATTTATTAAATTCTTTGTTATAGGTAGATTTTTAGAAACAATTGTTTTCATTTTTTTATATACTTCATCAAGCGACTCTTGTGTGATTTTTTTCTTAGTAACCACATATATACCTTTATCGATAGAATGTTTAATTTCTATTTGAGATTTTAATATATTTGTACATGCCTCTACTAATATGAATATTAGCCCACTTTCATATACCCTGCTTCCTATACTACTTGTGTTATCATAGAAATCTACAGTTACATTATCATTAATTACACTGCTAAGTTCAGCTGGTCTGCCATTAACTGATCCCATTATAATATCACTTTTATAATCACCCATAAAATCTTTAGATATATCTAAAAGTGTAGTACCTCTCTCATATATATATTCATTATTTTTGTAGTTAACTTTTATGTCGTTCATTGTATCCTTCCTATTCTATATTAATTTTAACACAATTAATCACAATTTGTCATTAAGTTTTATGAATATTTAATAAAATAATAGATATCATATAAATAGGTGATGAAAATGAATTTAATACCAAATGTTCTTGAAAAAACTAATAATGCAGAAAGAGTATATGATTTATATTCAAGGCTCCTGAAAGATAGAATTATCTTTTTATCAGATGAGATAAATGACAATAGTGCAAATATAATTGTATCTGAACTTTTATATTTAGATTCAATAAATCATGATGATATATGCCTATATATAAATTCGCCTGGTGGAAGTATAACTAGTGGCATGGCAATATACGATACAATGAATTATATAAAAAGTGATGTAGCTACAATATGTATCGGAATGGCGGCATCAATGGGAGCATTTTTGCTATCAAGTGGCACTAAAGGAAAAAGATATATTCTTCCAAATAGTGAAGTCATGATACACCAACCACTTGGCGGTGCAAGTGGGCAAGCAACCGAAATTAAAATAGCCGCACAAAGAATACTAAAATTAAAAGATAAATTAAATAACATATTATCAAAAAATACTAATCAAGACATTAAAAAAGTTGAAAATGATACTGAAAGAGATAATTTTATGGATGCTAGTGAAGCACTTGAATATGGAATAGTTGATAAAATATTATAACTATTCTTTTTTTTATAAAAAAAATTACAGTTTACTGTAATTTTTAATTATCTCTTCCTGTAAAAATATATATGAGACGAAGTATTTGAAGTATACTTGATATTAAACCTGCAACATATGTAAAGGCTGCAGCTTTTAACATTTTTTTAGTACCATGTTGTTCTTCAAATGTTATTAATCCCATTTCTAATAGCATTCTATTTGCTCTTCTTGATGCATCAAATTCACATGGTAATGTTACAAGTTGAAACAAAAGAGCTAGTGATATTAATATAAGTCCTAATAAAAATAATTTTGTAATTGATGCAGCAAGTGATATAACTATTATAATATAACCTATTGTATTGCCTATATTTACAAATGGTACTAGTATATTTCTTATCTTAATAGGTATATATCCCGTTTTATATTGCATAGCATGACCACATTCGTGAGCTGCTACGGCACATGACGCTATAGATTTTCCATTATATATATCAGATGATAAACTTACTCTTCTCTTACTATTATTAAAATTATCTGTAAGTTCGCCTGATATTTCGACTACATCTATATCATCTAAATTATTATCATGTAAAATTTTTCTTGCCACTTCGCTTCCAGTCAAATTAGAATTTATATCTACATCTTTATATTTTGAATATGTTCCTCTTAATATTATTTGAGAAAGTGATACAATCAAAAACGCTATAAGTATGAAAATTAACTCCATATTATTTCAGTCCCCTCTCTAGTATCCTTTATTTTTACACCAAGTTCTTCTATTTGCTTTCTTATTTCATCAGCATGTTCATAGTCTTTAACCTTTTTATAATTATTTCTTTCTTCTATTAATTTTTTTACTTTTTCTTTTATATCTTCATCTATTTCAGCTGCCTTTAATAAATCTAAAGATAAAACTTCATCAAAAGATTTAATTAGTCTCAATTTAGTTGAAGATGAAATATTATCTTTCAACACATCATAGACAACAGTTAAAGCATTTGAAGTATTCAAATCATTTTCTAAAGCCTCTTTAAACTTGTCATTATATTTATTAAAATCTTCTTCATTATAATTATTATCATCCTGAATTGATTTAATTTTATTTTTCAATTTAACTAGTATATCACTTGCCTGTGATAATGCATCATATGAAAAGATTAATTGTTTTCTATAATGAGAATTTAGACACATAAATCTAAATGCTAAAGGATCATAGCCATTTTCTTTTAATAAACTAACAGTTAGTGTAGCACCTTTACTCTTGCTCATTTTACCTGAATTATCCATTAAATGCTCATTATGATACCAATAATTACACCATTTATGTCCCAGATAACTTTCACTTTGAGCTATCTCATTTGTGTGATGTGGAAATATATTATCAACACCACCACCATGTATATCTAAGTATTCTCCTGCATATTTAATAGATATTCCAGAACACTCAATATGCCAACCTGGATATCCTCTTCCCCATGGAGAATCCCATTTTAATTCTTGATCCTCAAATTTGGATTTAGTAAACCATAAAACGAAATCTGCTTGATTTAGTTTATTTTCATCAAAATCTACACCATCTCTTACACCTACAACCATTTCATCTTCTTTATGGTTAGTAAGTTTATAATAATCATCTAATTTCGATGTATCAAAATAAATATTACCACCGCTCTTATATGCATATCCATCATTTAACAATTTAGTTATTATTTTAATATACATATCAATTTCACCTGTCGCAGGTTTTACTATATCGGGTACCCTATTATTCAATAATTTGAAATCATTAAAAAATTGATCAGTATAGTATTTCGCTATATCCATAACTGTCTTATGTGATTCCTTAGCACTCTTTACCATTTTATCTTCACCAGAATCTGAATCTGAAGTTAAATGTCCTACATCTGTTATATTCATAATTCTAAGTACATCATATCCTAAATATCTAAGTGTTTTATCTAAAATATCATGACCTATATAATTTCTCATATTCCCAATATGTTGATCATGATATACTGTTGGACCACATGTATAGAATTTTACTTTACCTTCTTCATTTGGTTTAAACTCTTCTATTTTTTTAGTAAGTGTATTATAAAATTGCATTTTATCACCTTCACAATTATTTTAACATAAAAAGACTACCAAATAATAGTCTTTTTTATGAAAATACTGAAGAAATTATCTCGTTTTCAATTTCCTTTCTAACTATCTTGCATAATTTTCTAACACCATATTCTTTATAATCTGAATTTGTTATTATCCTATCTATCATATCTAAATTAATAATCCCCTTTTTATTATATTTCTTATAATATTTATCTGCTTCTTTTAATATTAAATTATTTATATCTTGTTTACTAAATTTATTAAACATTATTATCTCATCAACTCTATTTATAAATTCTTTTGAAAAGTATTCCTCCAAAGCATCCGACTTAATATTATTATTAAATCCCATTAATTCTTTACTAGTATAAGCATTACTAGTCATTATTATTAATACATTATCGAATCTAATCACCCTTCCATAAGAATCTTTGCAATAACCCTCATCCAAGATATTCAAAAAGAAATTAATAATTGACTTGTGCGCTTTTTCTATTTCATCTAATATTAAGACTGAATAAGGTTTGTTCCTTATTTCTTCTAGTATATTTTTGTTATCATCGTACCCCACATAACCTGCTGGAGATCCAATTAATTTATTTATACTTATACTTTCTGAATATTCGCCCATATCTATTTTTATCACATTATTATTACCTACCAAACTACTCGCAAAAAGTTTTGATAAATATGTTTTACCTACTCCCGTTGGACCACAAAATAAAAGTGAATAACTTTTATTATTGTCTTTAATACCTAATTTTAACTTTTTGGTTATCTCTATTAGCTTGTTTATAGCATTGTCTTGACCAATTATATTTTTCTTTAAATTACTCTCAATTTGTTTTACTTGAGATGAAATATCTTTATTAAATTCATAAACAGGTATTTTTGTTTTAATACTAATCACCTTATATACATCATCAAAAGAAACTTTTTTATTATTTTTTTTATTTATTAATCTTAATTTTAATCTGTTTAATTTATCTGTTATTTTTTGTTCTTTTTCCCTAAAAGTATATGCTTTGTCAAAACGTTGATTGATTATTGATTTATTTTTTTCTTCTTTAATTTTACGTAATTCATTACTTAATTTAATTATTTCATTTTCTTCCTTGCTAACCTTTAGTGATACTTTGGTACACACCTCATCCAATATATCTATCGATCTATCTGGTTCATATCTATCATATATATATTTTTCTGCTAATTCTATAACCTTGTCAATTATATCCTCACTAATCTTAACTCCATGAAAATTCTCATATATACCTTTTAAATTCATTAAAATATTTTTAAGTGTCTCTCTATCAGGTTCATTTATAAAAACCTTTTGAAATCTCCTGTCAAGGGCATTATCTTTTTCTATATACTTTTTGTATTCATCTATAGTGGTTGCTCCGATCATCCTTATTTTTCCTCTAGCTAGTGCAGGTTTAAATATATTAGATGCATCTATAGCTCCTTCAGCACCACCCGCACCTACAAGTGTATGAATTTCATCTATAAATACTATTATGTCTTCATTTTCCTCTAACTCTCTTATTATTTTTTTAATTCTTTCTTCAAACTCACCTCTATATTTGGTACCGGCGACTGAAGAAGCCATATCCAAACATAGTATTTTTTTATTTTTTAGTGCAAGTGGTACATTACCACACTCTATTCGTCTGGCAAGCTCCTCAACTATAGCTGTCTTACCTACACCAGCATTACCTATTAAAATAGGATTGTTTTTACATCTTCTAGATAGTATTTCAATTGTCCTATTGATCTCATCATCTCTACCAATAACCGGATCTAATTCATTTTCTCTTGCCTTTTTAGTTAAATCTAGTGATAACTCTTCTATAATTAACTTTTTATTTTTTCTTTTTGTAATATTTCTTTTATCACTCAATTCCATGTATAGTTTATTTATATCTACACCCATTGATACTAAGATTCTAATTGCAGTACCCTCAGCTTCATTTAAAAGCGCAAGCAAAAGCGATAAACTTGTAATCTCAATACCAGTTTCCTTAGAATCAATTATCAGATTTTCTAAAACCCTTTTTACAAGTGGACTATACACTATCAAATCATTTACTTTATCGCAGGCATTAACTGTATCTATTAATTGTGCTTTAAATTTTTTATATGTCACATTATATTTTTTCAATTTATTTTCTATTTCTTCATTAGTCTTTAAAATAGCAAGGAATAAATGTTCACTTCCTATGTATTGATGCCTTAATTCACACATTTCTTTTTTTGAAATTATCAATATTTTTTGAGCTTCTTCACTAAATCTTCCAAACATAAATATCCTCCTTATTTAACTTTATGATATATATGGTATTTTTAGAAAAAAATATACAAAAAAAAGATTGTTTTTCTAACAATCTATAATTTTCTATTTACAGAATTATTTTGCATATGTCTTAGTTGTTTTAGTATATCATAATCAATGGAGCTACTATATCTTTCTTCTAGTTCCTTTAAATCCTCAGAAGATACAAATTTATTCATGCTGTATAACTTAATTATTTTTCTCTCAAATTTATCAAGTTCTTCATCGCCTATACCTGACATTTTTTTTATTTGCATATGATTAAAAAAATTATATAACAAAGTAAAATTCTTTTTATATTTTTCTTTGTCATCACTCATCTGATACATAATATCATTTTCTAGTAAAGTCATAAATACATTCCTTTCTTCATTTTTAAAAGAAATCTCTGTATTTACATTTTTAATATCTTTTGCCTGTTTTTTTATTTTCTTAAGTACATCACTAATAGAATAATTTAATCTATCATTTTTCTTAGGTATTAGATTTTTATCATTATTTATTTGTTTATCTATCTTTTCATCAATCTCTTTTTGACTCATATTCAATCTTGTATATTTGTCAATATCAAATTTATCTATTCTCGATAAATTTCTATCATATTCAATATCAGGAATCATTACCTTTTTATCTACTATAGGAAATTTTCTATTTGTATTATTCCCAACTAAATAATACTTATCTCCTATTTTAGTCATATGTGCCGCTTCCTTAGTCGAATCTGGAATAAATTTAGGAATAAAGGCATCCAAATCTTTTTCATAAGAAAAATAGCCATCTAAACTAGGACTATAGTATGCACCATCAAATTGCTTAAGTAATATATCACCATTTATTGGATTTCTTGGTAATTTCATATCATTGTTCATACATTTCCTCCAATACAATGATATCACACATATAAAAAAAAAGAAATATTTCTATTTCTTTTTAGTAGTTGTTTTTTTAGAAGAAGTCTTCTTAGAAGATGAAGTTTTTTTAGTAACTTCTTTCTTTGGTTCTTCCTTTACTTCTACTTTTATTTCTTCTTTTTTACCTTTGCATAATACAAAAAATAATACAAGTATTACAACTAATACTGCTAGAACAACATATGATATTGTTTTAACGTATTTACCGCCTACTATCATTATTATCATAAAGTATACAATTAATAGACCGATAAAGAATTTGTAAATATATTTAATCCAGTTTTTATAACTAATATTTTCATATCTTAATGCCATCAATAATAGTATACTTGTTGGTGATACTAATAACAATAATGAATACATTGATTGGAATATTAATGCTAAAACTTTAAATATAGCAGTATTTGATAATGTGCTTGCTAATGTTTGAATTGTAAATTGACTAGCATACGCATAATCAGGATAAACTAAAGATGATAATGCTGAAACTGTGGAACTTGATAAAATTGAATCTTTCATTTTTCCAACAGATGTAATCACTGTTGTAAAGAATCCAGAACTATATACACTAATTAATATTACATTAGAAAATACATAGATTAATGCATAAGATATTGATTTTTTAATACCATTTGCAACTGCTTCAAAATATCCATCTATCTTAATCTTGTATATAAATGCAATCACAATTGATGCAATTGCTAATACTATTGATAATGAATATATTGTCCATGTTCCAAATGCTGTAATAGATTTTCCTACAACTGAAGTAAATAGTGATACATCAAATACTTTAAATTCAGTTATTGCTTTGTGAAAATTATCAAAGCCTTCAAATCCAAAATAAGCATTCCAAGGTACCATTCCTACTATTAATAATGCAAGAATTATATCAAATACTATACTAAGTGGAAGTCCTTTTTTAACTTCTTCTTTTTCTAGTCTAACTTGTTTTGTTTTTTCACCTAGAACTACAAATAGTATTAGTGCAGTTAATGAAACTACTAATATTATTAATTTAGCTATTATATTAGCTGATATTTTTAATCCTAACATTTGATTAGCATATATTGTATATAAGCTACCAGCATTACCAATTATAATTGCGCCAACTGTAGATAATACAGCTTTTTTACTATTATATTTTAATTCTTTAGCAACATCTACAAATGCAGGTGCAAATATTAACATTGGAAGTACATTACCTATAACAGCTGTTAATAAACCAAATGTTAAAATACTAACTATAGCAAATACCTTTCTATTATTTTTAAATTTTACTGCAGTATTATTAATAACTGCTTCATATTTACCAGTTTTTTTAACAACTGAATAAAATACACCAATCATTAAAATGTATACAAATGCTTCAACAAATACACTTAATGATGTTAATCCATTCGATAATAAATCAATTAAAGTTATTGGATTAATCTTTCCTTTTTCAATTCCTGTGTAACCTATTGTAGATTGTGGAATTAAGAAACTAATTGCTATTGCTGCTAACATAGCAATTACTAAAACTTTAAATACATTATATTTTTTCATTTTTACCTCCCAAATTTTATAATTGTATTTTCAATTTTATCTTTATCAACTCACCTCTAATCTCCTATTTAAATTATAGCATAAACAAAAATAAAAAAAAAGTAATTTAACTAAATTACTTCTTTTCTAATGGTTTCATTGTTGGGAATAGAATTACATCTCTTATTGATTCTTGTTCAGTAAATAACATTATAAGTCTATCAATACCATATCCAATTCCTCCAGCTGGTGGCATACCATATTCTAATGCCTCAATAAAGTCCATATCTATATCATTTGCTTCTTCATTACCTAAATCTCTTTCTTTTAATTGTTGTTCAAATCTTTCAAGTTGGTCTATTGGATCATTTAATTCTGTATATGCATTAGCAAACTCTTTACCACCAATAAATAATTCAAATCTATCAACAAATCTTTCATCATCCTTATTTTTTTTAGTAAGAGGACTTATTTCAATTGGATGTCCATATAAGAAAGTAGGTTGAATCAATGTTTCTTCAACATATTTTTCAAAAAACTTATTAATAATATGTCCATATGCCATTTCATGTTCTTCCAGGTCAATATGATGCTCTTTTGCAAGTTTAATACATTCTTCAACATCATCTATTTGTTTAAAATCTATACCTGTTTTTTCCTTTATTGCATCTGTCATGCTAATTCTTTTCCATGGACCTGTTAAATCTATTTCGTTACCATACCAATTATATTTCATTTTTCCAAATACATCACTTGCAATTTTTTGATACATTCTTTCTGTCAAATCCATCATACCATCTAAATTAGAATATGCTAGATATGCTTCCATTAAAGTAAATTCTGGATTATGTTTTGGATCCATTCCTTCATTTCTAAATACTCTACCTATTTCATAAACTGCTTCCATACCTCCAACTAATAATCTTTTTAAAGGAAGTTCTAAAGCAATTCTCAAGTACATATCAAGATCTTGTGTATTATGATGAGTTATAAATGGTCTTGCAGATGCACCTGTTAGAAGTGTAGTTAAAACTGGAGTTTCTACTTCTGTAAATCCTTCATTATCCATAAAATTTTGTATTGTTCTAATTATTTTTGGCCTAATAAATGCTATATTTTTAGATTCTTCATTCATGATCAAATCAACATAACGTCTTCTATATCTCTCTTCTATATCAGTAAGACCATGAAATTTTTCTGGAAGCGGTTTTAAAGCTTTAACAAGCGGTGTATATTCTAAACATTTAATAGTTACTTCACCTGTTCTTGTTTTCATTACTTTACCATAAACTCCAACTATATCACCAAGGTCCGCACTTTTAAATAAATTATATTTATCTTCTCCAATATCATTTATTGAAATATATATTTGTATCTTACCTGTTTTATCTTGAATAGAAAAGAATGAAGCCTTACCCATTTTTCTAATAAACATTATTCTACCAGCAACTGTCGCTACATCATCCATATTTTCAAATGCATCATGATCTATATCTTCATATTTTTCTTTCAAAGTTTGTGCATAACTATCTCTTTTAAATGCTTCTCCAAATGGATCTAGACCTAAATTTTTGATATTTTGCATTTTTTCTCTTCTAACTAATTCTTGTTCTGTAAGTTCTCTCATACAACTTCACCTCTTTAAACTTTCTCAATTATATCATAATATTTTTTTATATTCCACTAATATTCTTAATAAATCCTCTTTTTTTTCACATTTAAATATTTCATTTTTTACTTTTGCTGAATCTTTTAATCCTTTTATATACCACGCTGAATGTGTTCTCATTTCTAAAAGTGCTACTTTTTCATTTTTTATTTCAAGTAAATAATTAAAATGTTTTATGGCTAAATCAATTTTATCTTTAGGCAATAAATCATCTAATATCTCACCTGTTTTTAAATAAGTTGTTACTTGCTTAAATATATAAGGATTACCTAGAGATGCTCTTCCTATCATAATCGCATCACAATTAGTTTCATCAATCATCCTTTTAGCATCATAAATTGTTTTTATATCTCCATTCCCAATAACTGGTATTGATACTGCATCTTTAACTTCCTTAATTATATTCCAATTAGCCCTACCTTCATATCCTTGAGCTCTTGTTCTTGGATGAATAGTAATTGCACTTGCTCCTGCTTTTTCACATATTTTAGCAACTTCAACAGCATTTATACTTTTTTCATCCCACCCACTTCTTATTTTTACTGTTATGGGGCATGGTACTGCATCTTTTACAGCCTCAATTATTTCTTTAATTTTCTCTGGACTTTTTAAAAGTGCTGCACCTGCTTGAGATTTTATTGCTACTTTTGGAACAGGACATCCCATATTTATGTCAATAATATCGGGTTTCATAAGTTCATATACTTTTTTTGCTGCTACTACAAAACTTTCTTTATCACTACCAAATATTTGTTGCGCGATAGGTCTTTCATAATCAGTCATATATAACATTTTTTTTGTTTTTTCACTATCATAGTATAAGGCCTTATCAGATACCATTTCAGCATATATCAAACCAGCGCCATATTCTTTTACTATCCTTCTAAACGCACTATTACATATGCCTGCCATTGGAGCAAGCACAACATTATTTTCTATTTCAATATTACCTATTTTCAATTTATTCACCTATTTTACTACAATAATATGTTAAAGAATTCTCAAATTTTATATTAAAAGCATTATCTCGACCATTTATATTAACTCTATACTTTCTTTTTAGTCTACCTATATTATCTGCTTTATAATATTTTGGAGTTAGCCATAATTCATATTGGTAATTATCATTATTTATTTTTATTTTATTAATAAAATATTTACCTCTTATTATATTATTTTTTTCATCATTATATTTTGCCCAATAGAATTCACCATTTTTAAATGATGCTGAAACAACTGGTACTTTAGAATATTGTGTTATGTAACAATTATATTTACCTAAAATTTTATCACTGTGTGACGAAATTATTCCATATACAAAAAATAAAATTACAAGGATAACTGATACAATAAATAATTCTACTATAGACACAATAATTCCAACTATATTAAATGTTTTACAAGCTATTTTTGAGTCAGTTTCATTCTCATATTTTTTACATCTGACATATCCAATTATTGATAATATAATTCCTACTGGAAATAATATTATTGAAAAAATAAATGCTACTATAGAAAATGCTTTTAAACTATCAGCTTTATCTATAGATGTAGTTTCCACATTTATATTTTCTAAAACATTACCGCATTTGGAGCAATATTTACTATTCTTATTATTATCACTTCCACATACTGGACAATACATATATATCACTTCCTTCTTAAATATTATAACACAAAAAAAGGAATTTTTAATTCCTTTTGCTTATTATAAATTCAACGCCATTTTTCTTATTTTTTGCATGTATATTATAACCTATTAAGTCGCAATTACTTTTAACAATTGATAAGCCAATTCCATTTTCACCATTTTTTCCCTTCTTGAATCTTTCAAACATTTTACCAATTATATCTTTATCAATATTCTCACCATCATCAAAGAATATTATTTTATCTTCTTTAATAGTTATTATAATATCTTTTTTTGCATATCTTATAGCATTACTTAATATATTATTTACTATTGATTCCCAAATATCTTCATTTCCGTTATATAAAATGTTGCTATTATCACTTTTAACTTTGTAGTTTAAATTATTATTAATAATTTTATATTTATCTATTATAGGGTTTATTATTTCATTTATATTTATTTTTTTATCTTTTTTATAGGAGTTTTGTAAATATGTTATCTTATTGAATTCTAATAAGATTTTTACTTTGTTTTCTAATTTTTTTATTTGTTCACTGCTTACTTTAATGACATTTTCTGATTCTTCAATACCATCATTATAAGCTTCTATATAAGATTTTATTACTGTTATAGGTGTTTTGAAGTCGTGTGATATATTTTGATACATCTCACTTTTATATTTATCTTGTGATAATATTATTTTTTTCATTTCATCAATAGTCTTATCAAGTAATCTTATTTCGTCATCAAATTCATACTTACTTTTTGCTATATTAAACTTTTCATTGTTAATATTATTAACTTTAATTTTCAATTTTTCTAGCCTATACACTATGAATCGTGACCATAATACTAATAGTACTAATATAATCGCAAATGTAATAACTACAATAGGTATTACAATTCCTAAATAATCCCTCCTAAGCATTTTAATATAATTATCAGTTGTTACCGCAATCACTTCATTCTTATTAGTACTCTTTTTTATATAATAATATTTTTTATTTTTATATGTAAATGATCCTTTTTCTTGTTTTATATATTTTAATAATTTTGTATAATCATCTATGTTTAATATTTTTCTATAATCTTGACTTATGTATGTACGATTTTCATTGTATATTATATAAGCAATATCTTCATTTTTACCATCTATAGATATTATTTCTAGCATATCAAGTGGCTGCTGTAGATAACTATAAACTGTTTGTTCAAAAAATGGTTCAAGTGCTTTTGGAAGAATTATACTAATCGAGATTATCATTATTACTAATGATAATAATGTGATTATAACAAGTTGTTTTGACAAATCAATCTTTAATTTTTTCATGATAATCTGTATCCAAATCCATATACCGTATTAATATTTAGATTAGGCATTTTCTTTCTAAGTCTTCTAATTGAATCATCAACAACTCTATCACTTCCAAAATAATTATCTCCCCAAACTTCATTTAAAATCATATCTCTTGTCAGTGGCTTATTCTTGTTGCTTAATAGATATAATAACAAGTCAAATTCAAGCGTACTAAGTGGTATGACATTATCACATAAAGAAACTACTCTCTCTTGTATATTTATCTCATAATCATTATATTTGATTTTATGAAAATCTTTACTATATACTCTTTTTAAAATGCTTTTTACCCTTAATACCAGTTCCTTAGGAGAATAAGGCTTTGCTATATAATCATCTCCACCAAGTTCAAGTCCCATAATCTTATCTACTGACTCATCTCTAGCAGATGAGAATATAACAGGAATTTCATCATCCACACCTTTTATTTTCTTAATAATATCAAAACCTGTAATATCATCTTCCAACATTATATCAAGTATCCATAAATGAATATTATTATCTTTTTCAATATAGTCTAATGCATCTTGACCCTTAGTAAAAGATACGACTTCCCACTGTTCTTTTTGCAAATAATTTTTGATTAATTTGTTTAAGTCTAGTTCATCTTCTACTAAACCTATCTTGTACATTGACATCACCTTCATTTAAATTATATCATACTTCTAATCTATCAGCACCACCTCCTTTAATGTCATATTTCTTGCTTTACAATTTAATGATATTATAATAATGTGGATGAAAAATCTATTAATTGTGTGAAATTATGTGATTGAGTCTTGCTCTTACTACGTATCTTATTTGATTGTTATTAGTACAAGTAATCAATGTTAATATCTTCCTATCATATACATTATCTAATATACTTCTATCCTTGATATTAATATACATTCTTTTTTCCACAATATAACTATAAGTATTTTCAAAGTCACTTATAATTATTTCATCATTTTTATATAATTTATATAATTTAGAAAATACATATTTATTATTATGACCCGCAAGTATTATATTTCCAAATTCATTATTAAATACATTTCTATCATTTATCATAAGTACTAAATTACTATCTAATACTCCATTATAATCCCCTTTTTTTATGAGTAATTTATAATTTAATTTGCTAAAAATCATAAATCCATCATATTTAGGATTAATTTTGTTTTCAATTATTTCCTGCACTGCATCTTGTCTATTTTTAATGCATTTTTCATTATATAATAATATAAAAATCGATAAAGAAATTAATAATATACTAGTTATTTTTCTTAACATAATTATATATTCCTAGTATGAATAATACTAATGATAACGATAAAAGCAAATCTAACTTACTTGTTGTAATAGGCATAATTGTCTTATCATTATGAACTTTTATTACCGAAGAACATGTACTATCATTGACATAAAAAATATATTTTTCTTCATTTAAGATATAACCTTTTGGTACTTTTATTTGTTTAATATAATATTTCCCATAAGGTAAGTTTTCTATGACAACTTGTCCATTTTCTGATGTAGATCCACTAAATACTAATTTATCATTTTCGTCATACACATTTATCTGAACATCTCTTAGTTTTATGTTACTTTGTGAAATATAGGTAACACTACATTTTATTTTTTTATTAATTATCTCAATATCTTTATTTATTATATCAGCCTTGCCATCTGCATAATCTAAATTAATTTTATATTCACTAGAATCAAGCTGATAACCATATAATGTACTTAATTCTTTAATATAATATTCTCCCAAATCTAAATTTTCAAAACTACTATTTTCATTTGTAATCAATGATCTTATAAATTTGTGATTATGATCATATAAACCTATTTCTACACCATACAAACTATTACCATATTCATCCTTTTTAATAATATTTATATTTCCTTTAGCTTTTTTATTATATCTATCCAAAATAAAATAATTATTTTCTAAAATTACATTATTATTTATTTCAAATGTACTTACTTTATTATCCAAAATATACCCAGTTGGTGCTGTTATCTCTCTTATATCATATATACCTTCGGCTAAATATATTGTCTTTGTACCATTTACTTCTACCTCTTCTATCCTTCCAGTATCTTTATTTATTATTTCAAAAATTGTCTTTGCATTGTTTATAACCTTTTTACTTTCTACATCTTTCTTATTTATTTTTACTTTAACTTTATCCACTTTTATTGCAATATCCAATTCTTTGATATCACTTAAACCAAATTTTGCCATTTTCTGTTCGCTAGAATCATATGTGTAATATAACTTTGTAGAATCATTTTTTAGATATTTAGTTTTAAACTTAACACCATGTGTTCCAAATTTATTTGCATGAAATGTTATTGATGAACCATTTAACTCATAATCTAAATCTGTGATTATATCATAATTATCAAGTATATTATTTTTATCAGTAATAATAATATCTGTACCAAAATATGCTGAATATGTCTTTTTTTCAAAATTAGGTAATATATCATGTTTTCTAATAAGATTTAATATTTCTTCTTTTTCTTTTTCAACATTAATAATAGTACCTACCGTACCATCAATTGAATATTCACTCATCCATTTAACATAATCATCAATATAAAGCCATATGAGTTCTTGTGTAGCCAAATAATAATTAATGCTATTATGATTTTTATAGCCATAACCATAATGAGAAATCAATTCCATTTGTCTTTTAGTTTCACTATCTAATCCACTAATACTAAAATCATATGTAGAATTATATAAATAACTGCCTAAATGATTATTAGGTTCAATACAATATACTAATTCATTATTTTGATATCTAAATGGAATTCTACTTCTCGACATCAATACACCATTTTTGTATTTGTATCCCGTTATGTTATCAATAAGCTTAATTTTTAAATTAGAATCATACTCTCCTGCATATGCTATTTTTGCACTTAAAAATACCCCAATCAATCCCAAAAATATTATTAAAATTTTGTTTTTCAATTTCTTCACCTCAATATATATATTCGATAAAAAAATTAAAAATCCCCTAAAAAAATGAAAATTTTTTATTTTTTTGTTATAATATTTTTGAAAGTAAGTGAGACAATGAAAAATAAAAATATATTTGTAATTATATTTTATTTTATATATTCTTTTATACCACAAGTGTTTGTACTTCTATTAAATATCAATTTAGATAGCAATCTTTCAAAGAATATATATTTAATTATTTCATATCTAATATATTTAATTTTTATTACATTCTTATTTAAAGATGAATTAAAAAACGATTTAAAAAATTTCAAATTTAAATCCATATTAAAATATATTCCAATATATATATTAGGTATTTTTTTAATGATTATTTTAAACTACTTAATGTCAAAAATAACTAATATTGCAATATCAAAAAATGAAACAGATATAAGAAATTATATTAAAGTATTTCCAATACCCATGGCCTTTTCCATAGTAATATATGCACCTATTGTTGAAGAACTTACATTTAGAAAAGCTTTTATGAATATATTTAATAAAACTTATCTATTTGTACTTGTAAGTGGAACTGTATTTGGATTAATACACATCAGTAGTTTTTCATTAGATAATTTTTTAATGACTATTCCATATATAATTATTGGAATAAATTTTTCATATATATATTATAAGAGTAATAACATATTTACTACAATCACATTACATAGTATTCACAATTTAATCTTACTTACAATTCAATTCATAGGAGGCTAATTATGAAATCAGATTTCGATATAAAAGATAAAGATCTAATAAAAGAAAAACATCATCCATTTAGGAAATTATTTTTTGCTATTATATTAATTATAATATTAACTATAATATATTCTAGATATTTAGGAACAAGTGGTCTAATAGTAAAAGAATATCAAATAAAAAGTAAAAACATAAGCGAAGCTTACAATGGACTTAAAATTGCACATTTTACCGATTTTCATTATGGAAGAACAACGTTTATTAGTGAATTGAAAAACTTAGTTACAGATATTAACAAAACAAAACCTGACATAATTATTTTTACAGGTGATCTTATTGACAGAGATAGCAAACTTACTGAGAACGAAGAAACTAAAATATCTGAAGAATTAAAAAAACTAAATTGCACATATGGAAAATATTATGTAGAAGGTAACCATGACATAAAATTTGATAAGTACAATGAAATAATGACAAATGCTGGATTTATCAATTTAAATAATTCTCATGACGTAATATATAATAATAGAGGCGAGACTATATTGATAAGTGGAATCAGTACTAAAATAAATAACGATTTCTTAAAAAATATTTTTGCAGAAGGAAAAAATTATAATTATAAAATAAATATAATGCATTATCCAGATTATTTTGATGATATAAAAACATATAATTATGATTTAGTTCTTGCAGGTCATTCTCATAATGGACAAATCAATATACCTTTTTATGGTCCAATTATAAAACCAATACATGCGCAAAAATATTATGCTCCTCATTATAAAATAGATAATACCGATTTATATATATCAAGTGGAATTGGTGTATCAGAATATAATTTTAGATTATTTAATAGACCATCATATAACTTATATAGATTAATTAAAAAATAAAAAAACACTAAAGTGTTTTTTTATTTACATGAACTACTGCATGTTATCTGTGCAATATTTTCATCATATCTATTTATGCCTTTTAATATAAATTTATATTCACCAATATATGGTTCACATGAAAATTCTATATCAGAAGTTGCGACAATATCTTTAATAATATTTGGATTACTACATGCATAATCAAGACTTATCATCTTAGAATCTGCACCGATATTTATTAAATCAATATTCAAATTCATTGTAGATGTGATATATCTGGTTTGCTCTTTAAATGATGGCATATTATCAAATTTAAGATTTAATCCAGATACATAACCAATCATAAAAATAATTAAAAACTTGTTAAAATATTCAATAGCAGTTGCCATAAATAAATAAACTATTAATGGAACCCTATCAAATATACGATACATAATCGCAGTTATTATAAATTGAATTAAAAGAGTTGATAATATAAATACTAATAAGTATGGTAAACCCAAATTATATAGTCCATCTAACGCTTTATTATAATATAAATATCCAAATACTAAGAGTAATATGAATATATACCCACCCTTTAAGCCAAATCTTTTAAATAATAAGTAACATACAATACATATGATTAAACTGATTAATAATTGCATATGATACACCGCCTATAATAAAATTATAACATAAAAAAAATAAAAATATTATTTTTATTTTTTCAAATCATCTATATACTTTAATAAATTTTTAGCATTTGGGCCTAATATTATTTTTAATTGATTATCAATTTCAACAATTCCTTTTGCACCCAACTTAGTTATTGCTTCTTTATTAACTTTTGATACATCATTTAATGTCACTTTGAATCTAGACATATTTACTTCCATTGAAATTATATTTTCTTTTCCACCAAGATAATTAACTAATTTGTTTGATTCAATATAGAAATCTTTCTTATTTGCTTTTAAAACAATCACTACTATAAATAAAAGTATCGCCAATATTATTAAATATTGATAATTAAAATTCATTCTTATCACCTTAATTATATTATACTATAAAAATCTAAAAAAACAAGCAAAACACCTACACTTTTAATTATAAAAAGAATATCCTATAGTAGAAAATATAATTAAAGGGGTGGAACATATGTGCAAAAACAATTGTAATTGTATTAGTGATATATTAAAAGTTATCTATTTACTTCAAAAAAATGCTGACAGAGAAGAAGATTGTATTAATAGTTGTGACAAACCTAGTTTAGGACAATTCTCATGTTTATATTATAATACCAGACCAGTTATACTATATACATGTAATAGTAATGGTATAACTCCATGGAGTGCACCTACTTCTAGAGTCGCTGATCCAACTGAAACTTCATCAGTATTTAGAGTAGAAAAAATAGATAACTGTTGTTGTACTTTTAGAGTTTTAATTGCAAATGAAGATGGAACTTATACTGCTACTGAGTCATTCTTTACGATGAATTTAGAATGTGTATGTAGTATTAGATGTCTAGGTGATACATTTATTGAAAATGTTTAATTAAAATCTATTTTACTTATTTCATTAACATCTATAAGTTCATCATCCATTGTTATTAAGCTATTGTTGGTTCTTCCAATAATAGTTTTTTTTAGTATATTTCCTTGAGTAGTAGTAATTACAACATCAGCTTTATATACAAATTCAGGTGATGAAAAGATATTCTTTATTTGATTATTAATGTTCCTATCACTTACAATATCCTCTTTTTCTTGTATCTCTTCTTTATCATTAAAATCAATTATACTCTGTTTTTGATTAATAGGATTATTTCTAATAATACCTTTATATAAATTTGGTAACTTACGTTTCATTTTAACACTCCCTTTTTTATTAATTCTATGCATTTTTTTCAAAATATTTCCAATAATATTAATGGTGATTATATGAATTTCAACTCTCTAAATAAAAGGAATATTGATTATAAAATTATAATACCACTTATAATATTTTGCATTATTAGTGTCACAAGCATATATAGTAGTAGTGAACTTCTATCAATACATTATAATAATTTATTTATAAAACAAATTATTTGGTATTGCATAGGCTTTATTTTAATAAAACTTATAATGAAAATAGATTTGGAAGTAATATTTAAGCATATCAATATTTTATATATTATCGGAAATGTATTATTAGCTTTAGTATTAATTTTCGGAACGCAATCTAATGGTGCAAAGTGCTGGTTTAGTATACCAGGAATTGGATCATTTCAACCATCTGAATTCGTAAAAATAATACTAATTTTGATGCTCGCTAAAGAATTAAATAAATATGAGAAAAGTAAAAAAAATTTTATAAATGAATTTAAGATTATATTGAGATGTTTGATAATTACACTAATCCCATCCATACTCATATTTCTAGAACCCGATACAGGTATGATATTCATATTTTTTTCTATTTTAATAATCATGTTATTTATATATGGAATCCGATATAGATGGTTTGCAATTATGCTTAGTATAACTCTAATATTTTTAATTATCTTTTTTACATTATTTTTTAATTATCAAGAAACTTTTATTAACCTATTTGGGACAAATTTCTTCTATAGAATAGATAGATTACTTGATTGGAAAAATGGTAGTGGAATGCAACTTACCAATGCACTTGCTGCAAATGGAAGTGCAGGTTTATTTGGATACGGTTTTAGAAAAACTCCTATATACTTTCCAGAACCCCATACTGATTTTATTTTTTCAGTTTTTTGTAGTAATTTTGGTTTTATCCTTAGTATGTTACTAATTCTAACCATAGCTTATTTTGATTTTAGAATAATACATATATCATCAAATTTACAATTAAAATATAAACTAATTCTAATCGGTATATTTGCAATGCTTCTATTTCAACAAATTCAGAATATTGGTATGAATATAGGATTGCTTCCAATAACGGGTATAACATTACCATTTATAAGTTACGGTGGTTCAAGTTTAATTAGTTATATGATATTAATTGGTATAATTTTAAATATCCAAAGGAAATATTGTAAATAAAAAAAAGAACTTGTATCAAGTTCTTTTAAAATTCTATATGGTGGAGCTTAGGGGATTCGAACCCCTGACCCTCTGCGTGCAAGGCAGATGCTCTAGCCAGCTGAGCTAAAGCCCCATGTCTATTTACAATTTTTCAACTGCAAATAGATTATAACATAACTTTCAAACAAAAGTCAACTATTATTTTTCTACATTTTCACTTACTAGTTTTTCAATGACTTTGCATAATCTATCAAATTCTTTTTCATCATCAATACTAACAAGCATATCTCCTTCATCAGTAGATTGCACTTCAAATATATAGGAATTACCTTCATTATCTAAATCGTCAACAACTGCATAACTTTTATCACCATCATCAAATGTTCCAACTACTTGAACTTTTACTTTTTGTCCGTTTTCATCTTCCATTTCAATTATCATTGGTTTTTCTTGACCACAACCGCAGTCAACACAGTCTGTACAAGCACAATTTTCATCATGTGTGCAATTTTCATGTTCACATGTACATTTTTTTTCTTCCATAATTTCCTCCTTAAATCTTTTTATATTATAACATATTTTTCTAAAATCACTATATTTTTTTATGGTTTATTATTTTTTATTTACATGTTCCTTTTCTATTTCTACTGTAATACCATCTCCCGTATTTGGAATGAAATGTGAATATATTACATCTACTAAGAAAAGCAATGATAAAATGATAATAATTGCCTCTTTTAGTTTAGGTTTCATTTTATTATAGAAATTATTTAAATATGGTGCTAAGAAATATGAACATATACAACTTGCTAATGCAAATACTAATAATCCTTCTAAACATATTCTACCCTGCAAGTTAAGAAAATATCCGCTATAATCCCACCATTTTAAATGTTTGAATGTTTCTAAATACCAAGCAGTAAAATATTCAACAACACCACTTAATATAAATGATGATGTAAATAACATAAGAGGTTTCTTCTTAAATTTATATAAAAATAATAATACTAGCACTCCACCACAACCATAAACTGGTAACCATGGTCCAAATAATATACCCCTATTTATAAATTTAGCCTCATTAAATAAACCCAAACTTACTTCCCAAATGTATCCTACCATTGAAAAAGTAAAGAACAATAATATCAGATTTTTTATTGAATAATTAACATCAAGATCTGTATTTAACCACTTTTTATGATTTACTTCCTCTATAAAATATTTATCAAATGGATATTCACTATCTACACTCTCACCATTCAAATTTTTATCCTTAAAATATCTTTTGTTCTCATCATATATTTTGCTTCTTAAAACCATATACATTTTAGCATATACACTTTCTTTATATGGATTAAAATAAAATATGTTAGTAAGACCCAATGTTAAAAATCCAAGTAAATGCCAAGGTATAAAAGTAATATCTAATATAAACATTTTTAATTTATTACCAATTGTCATTCTTTTTGATAATTCAAAGCAGTCTTTTGAATTTATCTTAGGGTTCTCTGCAAGTATATATGGTATCATGCTATACTCATAATGTTTTATAACGCCTCCAATTATTGTTAACCACCAAAGAAGTGTATATATTATTCTCCTAAGCATTATGAGTGCTACGTTTTTTGTTTGCCTTACTCTATATATAAATAAAATCTTATCAAATGGAGTATCCCTATACTTATTGTGCTCCAAGAAATATCTATTCTTACCTACTATAATTATATTTTGAACAAACACAAAGAGTAATAAATAAATAATTAATCCGATAATAAAAATAGCCATAGACGATAATGAATTATTAAAAAAGAACTCATTATTTACATTTAAAATTCCAATTATTATTGATCCCGTTCCAGT
>ONTJ01000015.1 GCA_900320735.1 uncultured Eubacteriales bacterium | reverse complement strand
TCTTCCCAAGTGGTGCCGAAAACAGGAATCGAACCCGTAACCTACTGATTACAAGTCAGTTGCTCTACCAATTGAGCTATTTCGGCATATAATGGTGGACTCTACAGGACTCGAACCTGTGACCCCCTGCTTGTAAGGCAGGTGCTCTAACCAACTGAGCTAAGAATCCATTTCATCAACGTAATTAAATATATCATTGATATTCATTTTTGTCAACAAATTTAGAAAATATTATTAATTTTTTTCAATTTCTTGTATTTTTTCGTCAATCCATTCCTGTAAAATTTCATTAAATAACTCAAAACCTAAGTAAGTTTCAGATAATTTATTTCCGCTATTACTGCCCTTTAATAGATTTACTGTGCTCAATTTCAACTGATTTTTATCTTCGTCTACTTCCAAAATTCTAACTTTTATCTTATCACCTATATTAAAATAATTATTTATATCATCTATATATTTACCATTTATTTGTGAAATATGAATTAGACCAGTGTACACATCATCAACTATTGTAAATATTCCATAAGGCTTTATAGCATTTACTTTGACGTCTAT
This sequence comes from uncultured Eubacteriales bacterium, assembly GCA_900320735.1. Classification (GTDB taxonomy): domain Bacteria; phylum Bacillota_I; class Bacilli_A; order RF39; family UBA660; genus CAG-433. The sequence goes on along the minus strand of ONTJ01000015.1, from coordinate 7,564 downwards.
TATTTGATTAATATTATATTTAGCCATAATAAGTGCACCTCATAAACATTATAACACACTATATTTATATTTAAATACTTTACTTTACTATATTAACATTTTTGTGTATAATTTATTTAAAGGAGCCAATGTATGCAAAAAGTAGAAGATAAAATTAATGAAATTATTAATAAGATTAAACCATTCTTAGCTTCGGATGGTGGAGATTTAGAACTAGTAAAATTCGAAGATGGGATTGCATATATCAAAATGTTAGGTAATTGCTCAAATTGTGAATTTGCTGGTATGGATATTGAGCAAACTATATTTACAATACTTACTTCAGAAATTCCTGAAGTTATTGATGTAAAGCAATATGTTGAAAATTATGAATAACTTTTAAATAACCATTCAACAGGTTCAATTGAAACCTGTTTTTTATTTGTAATATATTCATAAATAGCTACTAAAAATTTTTCATACTCATTTGTCTTTTCTAAAATAGGTATAATTTCATTTTCATTTTTATTATTATTTATAATTTCATCGTATATATCAAAATAATATGTTGGAAATAACAATCTTGAAAATAGATTAATATATTCTTCTTTAGTAAAGTTTATATAATCAAAATAAAGATTTATTTCACCAAAACGAATATTCCCAACGAAAAAGGCATTTTTGATATATTCTGCTATATCACGAGATCTGCAATCGATAATAAAATTAAGTGGATTATAAAATTCGCTAATATTTTCACTCATATCAATCCTTCTATGGGACACAACAAGTCTCTTAGTACTTTTTGATTGATTATTTATTAAATAGCTAATTGCATTTTCCCCTATTCCTATGAAATAACTCAAACTATTACATAATATTGGATATTTCTTTCCTAATTGGCTTATCTGATACTCGTAATAGTCAATCTTCTCAGTCCATAACTTAATCCAATCATCCCTGAGTAATATTTTATCAAAATTTATATTATAAGTATGATTTTGAATATAAAAAATGTCATTAATAATATTATCATTTTGTGTAATATGATTAATTTTTAATAAAACAAATGGTATATTATTGATAATAGTTATAGGACTACTGTCTTTATTTAATATAATCTGATTGACGATGCACCCATTTTGAAGCATATCATAATTTAGTTTATATAGTGCCTCGACATCACCAATTGGTCTATTATATCTAACAAAATTATATCTTGTCTTATTTATATAAAAATAATAGTAGTCATTTGTTTTTATGAGATTATTGATATTAACATTATAATAATAATTTATAGTATTCTTCATTAAATCCACCTATAAAATTATATGTAATTCATTAAAAAAAAGCACATATGTGCTTTATTTTGCTTCTTCGACTACTCTAGTCTCCCTAATAACTGTAACTTTTATTGTTCCCGGATATTGCATTTCTTTTTCAATTCTATCTTTTATATCCCTAGCTACTTTTATAGAAGTTAATTCATCAATGTCATCTGGTTTAACAATTACTCTAAGTTCTCTTCCTGCTTGCATAGCAAACGATTTTTCTATGCCATCAAAGCTATTAGCAATTTCCTCTAATTGTTCTAAACGTTTAATATAATTTTCTAAAGAATCATTTCTCGCACCTGGCCTTGCTGCACTTATAGCGTCTGCAATTGCAACTAATGATGCAATTATACTAGTTGGTTGTGTGTCTCCATGATGGGAAGCTATAGTATTTATTACTATTTCATCCTCATTATATTTTTTTGCAAGCATTACACCAATATCAACATGGCTACCTTCTGTTTCAAAATCAATTGCCTTACCTATGTCATGAAGTAAACCAGCTCTTTTTGCAATATTAACATTTTCACCAATTTCAGCAGCCAATAAACCTGATAAATTAGCTACTTCTATTGAATGTTGTAATACATTTTGACCATAACTTGTTCTAAAATGAAGTCTTCCTATTGTCTCGACTAAATTTGGATCTATTTTTGATATTCCTAAATTGAAAATAGCTTCTTCACCTTTTTCAATTATCTTGCTATGAACTTCATTACATGTTTTATCATATATCTCTTCAATTCTACCTGGATGAATTCTGCCATCTTTAATTAAATTTTCTATTGTTATTTTGGCAATCTCTCTTCTCATTGGATCAAAACTAGATATTACTATAGTTTCAGGTGTATCATCTATAATTAAATCTACTCCTGTAACTGCTTCAATTGTCCTAATATTTCTTCCTTCTCTACCAATTATTCTACCTTTCATATCATCATTAGGTAGATTAATTACTGAGATTGTTACCTCATTTGTTACATCTGATGCATACTTTTGCATTGCACCTACTAATAAGTTTTTAGCCTTCTTATCAACATCTAATTTTGCTTCTGCTTCTCTATCTTTGATGTATGCAGCTATTTCCTTTGTCATTGATTCTTCAACGTGCTTCATCACTAATTTCTTAGCTTCTTCCTTTGAAAAACCAGATATTTTTTCTAATTTTTCAAGCTGCTCACTTAGAACTTCTTTTGCTCTTTCTTCCATCTTTTGAATATCTTTTTGTCGCTCATCTAAATTATTTTCTTTTTCTGATAATAAATTTTCCCTATCTTGTAAAATTTGATCTCTTCGATCAATACTATTTTCCCTTTGTTGTAATCTCTCTTCAGATTCAATAATTTCACTTTTTCTTTCTTTAATTTGTCTTTCAGTTTCTTGTTTTATTTTAAATTGTTCTTCTTTAATTTCTAAAAGTGTATCTCTTTTTAATTTGTCTGCTTCTTTTTTTGCTTTTTCTATTATATTATCAGATTTTTTGTTTTTTAATTTTATAAATATCAATACTATAACTATTGTAAGTATAACTCCAAAAATCAACCCAAGAGTGGAAAATAATAGTCTTTCCATATTTTCTCTCCTCTATCTGCATATTATAAAATTATATATATACAATATTAGTATAAAATTTATTCTAAATAAAGTCAAGTTATTAATTTTTAGAATAAAAAAATTTAATTATTTATTAGTATTATAATAATAATTAAATTCTGATAATTCCATAGATAAATTTTCTAAATCATCTATGTTTTCATATAAATAATTTTCTTCTATGTACTCTTCTACTTTAAATATAAGTTCACTCATACTAGTGACATTCTTGTAGTCAATACCATACATGTTTAATATTGATATTTGCTTATTAGATAAATATATATCATTTATTTTATTAAGCTCATTGTCTAAAATAATCTGTGAAATAGAGTTTTCTATTTCATCCTTATTTATCTGCATTTTCATCACCTTTTGTATATTTAAGAGTCACACTTTTTTCCTCATCATAATTTTTTATTATTTGATTTAGTATAATATCATCTACTACATAATCATCGATAATAATATTGTTTTCTTCGTTTGGACAATAATCATTTAAAAATGGAGTTCCAATATAATCCATCATATCTTTAATCACTTTCTTACTTACATCCTTATTTATCTTATATAAATCCATTAAAAATAAGGTAGTTTCACTATATGATTTATCTTTATTATTTGGAAAAATATGTTGCCATTTTTTTAATTGTTCATTTAAGAAATTTAGATTAACTTCAACATCATATTTTAATAGTTCATATGAGAAAAATGGATTCATTTTTAATAAATGTTCTCTATCCTTATCGCTTAGGCACTTTGTTAAAAGCACTTTATCATATTCACTAGACTCTATAAATCCCAAAGTCGATTCAACCATCTCTTTAAAAGCAGTATCATCATCAAACATTATTCTTATATCTTCATAAGTATTTAAATCATAAAGATCATCTGTCAAATCAGTATTATATATAACATCATGAAACTTTAAAAATCTATAATAATCTGTATACATCTGTATTCGAGATAGAACACTTAAAGTTTTAGCACTTTCTAAATTTTCAGATGTGACTGATTTATTTGTTATCAGTATTCTTCTATCAACATCTTCTTCTACTGAATCGAGTGTTATTGAATATATTAAGTATACGTATTCCGGTCTTACGACATTCAGTTTACCTGTTTTTTTTAAATATCTACTAATGAATTTATATTGTCCATATATATGATTTCTAATCAAACTACTATAGTTAATTATGTTCATAATTATTCCCCCTGTTTTTGTAAATTTATTATAGCACATCTTAATGCTAGTTTACCATATTCGTAAGTAAGTCCACCTTGCATATAAGCTATATATGGCTCTCTTATTGGAGCATCACATGAAAGTTCTATTGAAGAACCTTGTGTAAATGTACCTGCGGCCATTATTACTTTATCAGAATATCCTGGCATATCCCATGGTTCTGGAATTGCGAATGAATCTATTGGAGATCCCATTTGAATTCCTTGACAAAATTTAATTAGTTTTTTCTCATCACCAAATTCTATATTTTGAACTATATCCGCCCTTATATCATCGTATTTTGGTTCAACCTTGTATCCTAAATTATCAAACACTTTACTTGTTAGTATGGCTGTTTTTAAACTACTTGCTACCACAAATGGTGCAAAGAATAAGCCTTGCAAAATACTTTTATTTATACCAAGTGTAGGTCCTACTTCCCTTCCTTCACCTGGAAGCGTTAACCTTTGTGCACATAATTCTATTAAATCGTGTTTTCCAGAAATATATGCACCGTTTGGAGCTATTCCTCCACCCAAATTCTTTATTAGCGATCCTACTATAATATCAGCGCCTACATCTATAGGATTTCTATCTTCCACAAACTCACAGTAACAATTATCTACCATAATAATCACGTCTTTATTAATTTTTCTAATTTCTTTTATAACTCTTTCTAATTTATCTATCGTTAAACTCTTTCTGGTAGAATATCCTTTTGATCGTTGTATTTCGATTAATTTTATTTTTTCTTCTTCAAGTGTTTCCTTTATTTTTTTATAATCAAAATCATTATTTATTAAATCTATTTGTTTGTAGCCTATGCCATAAGATTTGAGTGAACTATTATTATCTTTAATCCCAATTACTTCATGAAGTGTATCATATGGAAGACCAGAAATACTAAGCATAACATCACCAGGTCTTAAAAGTGCGAAAAGAGCTACTGTAAGTGCATGTGATCCTGATATAAACTGACTTCTAACTAGACTATCTTCACTATTAAATATATCTGAAAAAACCTTTTCAATAGTATCCCTACCAATATCTGAATAACCATACCCAGTAGTTGATGAAAAGTGAGTTTCCGATATCTTATTTTTCCAAAAAGCCTTTAGTACTTTTTCACTATTCATCTCACACATTTTATCTATCAAATCAAATTGATCTTTAACTTGATCTTGTGCCTCATTTATTAATTTATCTATATCCATAATATTCACATCCTTTTATACTATTCTTATCTCTCCACTTAGCACATCTTTATTTTCAATTAAATCAATTATATTTTGTGCTACTTCACATGGTTTTTCTAACTTATCTTGACCTATTCTAGAAAGTTCTTCCATTAAATAATCCGGATTCATTTCTCTAATACTTTCTGTATCTGTCCAATTAGGCATAGCACCTATAATTTTTATATTTGGATAAGAAAGTGCAAATGTCTTCGTTAAAATATTTATTCCTGCCTTACTTGATGAATAATCAATATTTAATTTACTATAAGTATCAATAGAATCAGTTGATGACATATTCACCACTACACTATTATCAAGTAAATTTATAAAATATTTAGTAACTAGAAAAGTACCAACCAAGTTAACTTCAAGAACTTTCATAAATTCAAACTTAGTCTTATCACAAATAGAATTATCCATACTTAATGCGGCATTATTTATAAGTATATCTAAGTGATCATATTCTTTTATAACTTCATTTTTCATATTCAATATTTCTTCTTCATTTGATATATCACATTTTATTATACAAGTATGAACTTTATAATTATCTTCTATATATTTTCCTAATCTTAATGCCTCGTCCTTACTTGTATTATAAGTTATTATAATATCATATCCTTTTTCAGCTAAAATTAATGCTAATTCCTTGCCTATTCCTTTGGCACAGCTTGTTATTAATGCTACCTTTTTCATAGAAATGCTCCTTTGCATGTATTATACCATAAAAAAAAGAGTTATTTAACTCTTTTTAATATATCTCTTGCTGCAACCAAACCTGTAGCGGCTGCTATGACTATATTCCCAGCTTTACCAGCTCCATCGCCTATAAAATATAAATTATTTTTTTCCATTTTAAAATTATTATCCGTAGTTATTTCATTACTAAAAAATTTTATTTCTGGTCCATAAAGAAGTGTTTCATCATTATTAACTCCTGGGATTATTTTATCAAGTTCTTCTAATCCTTCAAGTATATTGATGACTATTCTATGTGGAAGAACTAGCGATAAATCACCTGCAACACAATCTTTAAGTGTTGGAGTTATAAACATCTTATTTATTTTCTCCCATTTACTTCTTCTACCCATTTTTAAATCTCTTAGAGTTTGAATAATCGGTTTTGAATCACCAAGTACATTTGCAATTCTGGCAATAGATTCTCCATATTCTCTTGTATTTGTTACTGGTTCTGTCAAATTAACCTTACTTATAAATGCAAAATTTGAGTTGTTAGACTTAATATCTTTTAGTGAATGTCCATTTACACATATATACCCATAATAATTTTCTTTTGCTACAAATCCACCTGGATTAGTACAAAATGTTCGTATCTCGTCTGCATATGTTTTAGTTTTTATAAATATTGTTGGATCATATATGATGTCACATATATCTTGCATTATTTCTTTTCTTACTTCAACTCTAACACCTATTTCTATACTTTTAGATAGATAATCTATATTATATTTATCAGCAAGTTCTTGTATCCATTTAGCCCCGGTTCTACCTGGAGCTACTACTACATTCTTAGCTTCTACTATTTCTTTTTTACCCGATTTTTCGTATGTTATACTGTGTAAATCTTCTTTTTTACTTTCAATATCAACGACATTAGCACCTTCTACTAGTATTATATTCTTATCTTCTAAATATTTAGTTATTCCCTCAATGTACTCAGGCAAATGATCACTTCCTAAGTGTTTTTGCTTAATCAAAAGTAATCTTTGTCCTTCTTTAGCTACTTTTTTTTGAATTTCTTTTGCCTCTGTCATATCAGATGGAAAAACTTCTGCATCCATTTTAAATTTATTAAATATTTTTTCTGTATCATCAACAAGCTTATAAGCCTCTTCTTCAGACATATACCTAAATAAATCAGATTTACCTAATTTAGGTATAAAATTTAATTTCCCATCTGAAAAAGTACCTGCTCCACCATAACCCGATAATACACCGCATGGATTACAGTTCTTACATTCAGTCTTTAGTTTGTTCATTGGACAAACCCTATTTTTGACAAATTTGCCCTTTTCCAAGATCATTATTTTTAATTTTGGATTATTTTCGATAAGCTCATATGCACAAAATAATCCTGCTGGTCCCGCACCTACAATTACTACGTCAAACATACCATACCCTCCTATAATGATTATATCATATTAATAAAAAAAGATATAGATTATTTTTCTATA
>ONTJ01000008.1 GCA_900320735.1 uncultured Eubacteriales bacterium | reverse complement strand
TTCCATTAAATGTTGTTTCATATGGGTTAGATGGTGTTACATTTCCTCCACCTTGATTATTATTTGTTGCTACAGTACTTTGTACCCATGTCCACTCTGGTGCTAATGAGAATGATATAGCTTCTTGTGTATATGCTAGTTTATCTGCTGCGGCTACTTTGTTTACTACACTTTTTGCACTTGATTGATCTTTATATTTTACTTGTAAATAGCAGTAAGCTCTGCCATCATTTTTTTCAAGTACTGATTGAGTTGTTACTTCAGTTCCTTCAAGTGTAGGTGTTTTATAACATTTTACTTCATAATCAACTACAGCGCTGCAATTATTATTACTTGTACATGTCATATTTGCACTAAATCCACTTAACTCTGCATCTATGCTTCCTTCATTTACTATCTCAAATCTATATTCTGCATAGTCATTTGGTTGCTTTAATGTTATATTAAGTCCTTCTACTTTTGTTACATTTGTGCTATCACTCATTCTTAGATCACTAACTGCTGGATGTACTGCTGTATTTTGCTGTGTTCCAAATTCATTAGTTATTGTATTTTTAGTCACATCTTCCCAGTTAAAGAAATGTACATTCCAATTTGTTGATGCTACACTTGCTTGTCCTCCTATATTTAGTCTTGTACTTAATGCTGCAAATGCTACTGTCATACTTAGTACTCCTACTATAAGTACACCTAGTAAGATATTTTTGTTTCTTTCTGTCATTATTTACTATCTCCTTTTCTATTTTATACTTCAAATATATCACTTTTAAAGTGGTTTTGTCAATAATATTTTAGTAATTCTAAAATACTATTTACGTTATAATCTCTGACTACCTTAGAAGGTATTCCTACTACTGTTGTATTTTCTTTTACATTACTAACTACTACTGCTCCTGCACCTACTTTAGCATTTTCTTTAATAGTAATATTACCAAGTATTGTAGCATTTGCTCCAAGTAAAACATTATCTTCTATAGTAGGATGTCTTTTACCTTTTTCCTTGCCATTAGTTCCAAGTGTAACTCCATGATATATAGTTACATTATTACCTATTATGGACGTTTGTCCAATAACTATTCCACATCCATGATCAATAAATAAATTATTGCCTATAATTGCCCCAGGATGTATTTCTATTCCTGTTTTCTTTTTTAATCTATTCATTATTATTTTTGATAAAAAATATAATTTTTTATTATATAAATAATGACCCATTTTATAGTATATTGCAGCTTTCATAGAAGGATGAATAAATACTTCAAATATACTTTTAATAGATGGATCTTTTTCTTTTATTAGTTTTATTTGATTTTTAATCATATATTTCACCTAAAATATAATATTCTAATTTAATATATTTGCATAATTAAATTATCTTTTTTTTATATCACGTTCTAATATACCTGCATAATTGGAATCATGTAGTTCATCATATTCTCTTACTTTTTCTAAATATTTTTTATATTCTTCTAAATCTTCTTTTGGTATTTTAAATAATTCTCCTCTAGGACATTTATCGCAATTATCACAATTATGATTTTCCATGTTATTTTCTGCTAAAAACTTACATATTTCATCCATTGGATATTCTTTATACCATTTTTTAAGCAAATAATTTTTTGGGAAACCTTCACCATATACTCTTATCATATCATACCTCTTATTATATTTAAATAATAGCATATATATTAAATTTAATCAATATAAAAGGAGATACTTATCTCCTTTAATTTTCTACTTCTTCAAGCATATTTGATATTAATATTCCATATCCTTTTGTTGGATCATTAATAATGACATGTGTAACCGCTCCTACTATTTTATTATCTTGTAATATAGGTGACCCACTCATTCCTTGAACTATTCCACCTGTTTTTTCAAGTAATCTTTCATCAGTTATTTTAAATACAATATTTTTGATGTTGTCTTTTAAATTTAGTTTCTCTATTCTAATATTGAATGATTCTAAATTATCACCATCTATTGAAGTATATATTTTAGCATCTCCTATTTTTATATCATTATCACTTGCTACTTCATATAAATTATTTGTATTTATATCACCTGTATAATCTCCAAATATTCCAAATTTAGTATTTTCACTTATAATTCCATATTTTTTATTTTTGTCATAATTTGCTTCTTTTTCTCCAGGCTCTCCATTATTTGATTTTATTATACCTGTTATATAAGAATAATATATATTACCATCTGTTATATTTAATATTTCTTTTGTATCTTTAGAAGCTATTTCATGACCTAGTGCTCCAAATTTCTTAGTTTCTGGATCTATAAAAGTAAGTGTTCCTATACCTGATATTTCATCCTTTACATATAATCCTGTTTTATATTCACCATTTTTAAATGCTAGTTGTAAATCTGTTTGATATGTTTTACCTTTTCTTATATATTCTACATTTATATATTTTTTATCATCATCATTATTAATTTCATTAGTAAAATCTAATATAGTATTAACTATATTATTATTTACTTTTATAATATAATCACCCACTTGAATTTTGGAAGAATTACTCGTTAATGTATTATCAATTTCATATTGTCCCACTACTAATATTCCCCTAGTTTTCACACTTATACCAATATTATTTCCTCCAAGAATTAACTTATTAGAATAAGCATATACATATGTTGGTATAATAAGTAATGAGATAAGAAGTAATGAAAAAAATTTTTTTATTTTCATAAAAATACTCCTTTATGTAATTCGAATTACATTATTATTATTGTAATAATGAAGTAAAAATATAGCTATAAAAAAATACCAATTTTTTTGGTATTTATATTACATAATGATTTTTTTCATCACTATCTATTAGATCTGCACCTAATTTTTCACAAAGTTTTATTGCCGATACATTATCTACTTTAGTGGCAATTTGTACTTTATCTATATTAAATTCATTCTTAGCTTTTTCTATAAGTAATTTAATTACTATAAATCCTATACCTTTTTTTTGATATTCTTTTAATATAATAAGTCCTATATTACCTAAATATTTTCTATCATAATCATTTTGTATATATTTTATATCTGCATAACCTATTTTTTTATTATCAAGTTCAATCCAATATCTTTGACATATATTTTCTTCTTCTTTAGCTAGATATAGAAATCCTTTATATAAATATTCATCTATTTCTTTTGGAATAGGACTTTCTTCTTCAAAAGTAATTGCAATTTGTTTTAAAACTTCTAATCCATCTACTCCATCATTAATGTCAATTTTTTTTAAATTTATATTCATATTATTCCTCAGTATTAAATTCTTCTAGTTTACCATTTTCACTTAATATCTTATTAACTGCTTTACTTGCTTCATCTAATTTTTTAGAACATTCCTTTGCAATAGACATAGCTTGTGTATATTTTTTTATTGCATTATCTAAATCTACATTACCATTTTCAAGTTCTTTTATAATAGATTCAAGTTCCATTAATTTTTCTTCAAATGTTTTTTCTTTCTTTTCCATTTTAATTCTCCTTAACATTAATTACTTTGGCATCTACATTACCATTTTCAAATGTAACATTTATTTCATCATTTATTTTTATTTTATTTATATTGGTTATTACATTATCATTTATTTTAGTTATTGTATAACCTCTTTTTAAAGTATTAAGTGGATTTAATACACTTAATTTATCTATTAAATTATTATATCTGTTATTCTTATTTTCAAATATTCTATTTGGAGTATTAAATATATAACTTTCCTTTAAACTATTTAATTTAATTTCATTAGAATTAATTAAATTAAGTATAATATTCTTTCCTTTTTCAATATAATTAGATAATTTTTCTTCTTTTATTTCATATATACTCATTGGACTTTTTAGTATATAACTATCTAATACTCTATTTAAATATGATTTATTGTATTGTATTTTATCATTAATATTTTTACTTACTCTAATAGATAATTGTTCTATTAATTTTGTTAAATCATCTTTATTTGGTACAGCAAGTTCAGCAGCTCCTGTTGGAGTAGCTGCTCTTACATCAGCAACAAAATCTGCAATTGTAAAATCTATTTCATGACCTACAGCACTTATTATTGGTGTAGAAGCATCATATATTGCTCTTGCTACTATTTCTTCATTAAAAGCCCATAAATCTTCTATAGAACCTCCACCTCTACCTACAATAAGTGTGTCAAGATTGTAAGTATCAGCGAGTTTAATATTTTTTACTATATCACCGGCAGCTTCCTTACCTTGAACTAAAGATGGAAATAAAATAACTTCACAAAGAGGATATCTTCTATTAATAGTAGATATAATATCCTTTATAGCAGCACCAGTAGGTGCTGTTATAACACCTATTTTATTTGGTATTTTAGGTATTTGTTTTTTCTTAGATTCATCAAATAAACCTTCATTTTTTAATTTATTTTTTAACTCCTCATATAATGCATATAAATTACCAATACCATCTTCCATCATTTCAGTTACATATATTTGATAATTACCAGTTTGTTCAAATACACTTATTCTTCCCTTTACAAGAACTTTCATACCATCAACCGGATTAAAATTAATATTCTTTGTACTTGATGAAAACATAATTGCATTTATTCTTGATTCTTCATCTTTAATAGTAAAATAAAAATGTCCTCTAGTATGATGCTTAAAATTAGATATTTCACCTTTAATACATACTTCTCTTAAATTGACATCATTATCTATTTTATATTTTATATATCTTGTAAGTGCTCCTACTGTTATATAGTTATTATTCATTTTCTTCTCCATGATAAATACTATCTAAAACTGCATTTATCATATTCTTTACTTTTTCATCAGAATATTCTTTAGCAAGTTCTACTGCTTCATTTATTGAAACTATCTCAGGAGTATCTGTATATACTAATTCATATATTCCCATTCTAAGAATTGCTTGATCTGTTTTAGGAAGTCTATCAATAGTCCAATCATTTAAATGTTTATTTGCTATTTTATCAATATCACTTCTATATTCTAGTACACCATTTACAACACTATTAACGAATTCATTTTCAATTTCAACTGATTCCTTAATAACGTCTTTAACACTATATTCTATATTATTTGATTCATATAAAAATATTTGATATAAAATTGTCATTATTTTTTTTCTTGCTTCACTTCTATTCACTTTTCTTCACCTACTAATAATATATCATATTTTAAATAAAAATAAAATAAAATTAGATTAATTAAAATCTAATTTTATCTTCTATATAATCTTTTACTTCATCTAAAGAAAGTGTTATTTGGTTCATTGTATCTCTATCTCTTATAGTTACTGTATTATTATTTATAGTTTCATCATCAATAGTAATACAATATGGTGTACCAATTATATCTTCTCTTCTATATCTCTTACCAATTGAACCAGTCTCATCATAAGTACACATAAAGTACTTACTTAAATTATTAAATACTTCATGAGCTTTATCACTATGATATTTTTTTACAAGAGGAAGAATTGCTACTTTATATGGTGCAAGTGCTGGATGAAAATGCATTACTTCCCTTGTATCATTTTCAAGTTGTTCTTCTTCATATGCTTCGCATAATATTGCTAGTGTTAATCTATCTGCACCAATAGAATATTCTATTATAGTTGGTATATATTTTTCATTAGTATCTGGATCAGTATACTCTAATTTTTTTGATGAAAATTCACTATGTCTTGATAAATCCCATGTACCTCTATGATGAATTCCATTTAATTCTTCCCATCCAATTGGAAATTTATATTGTATATCGCAAGCTGCCTTTGCATAATGAGCAAGTTTATCATGATCATGAAATCTAAGTTTATCTTTTGACAAACCTAAATCTTCTATAAATTGCATTGCACGTTTTTTATAATCTTCAAAAAATTCCATACTATCTTCATCTTTGCAAAATTTTTGAAGTTCCATTTGTTCAAATTCAATTGTTCTAAATAAGAAATTACCTGGTGTTATTTCATTTCTAAAACTTTTACCTATTTGTGCAATTGCAAATGGTATTTTTGCTCTTGATGATCTTTGTACATTTAAAAAGTTAACATATTCTCCTTGACAAGTCTCAGGTCTTAAATAAACGGTATCCTTTGCACCTTCAACAGTACCTCTTGATGTCTCAAACATTAATTTAAATTGCTTAATTTCAGAAAAATCAGTTGAACCACAATTAGGACATTTTACATTATTTTCTTTAATGAATCTTTCCATTTCTTCATTGCTCATTCCTTCTGCACTAATTTCTGGATTAAATTCTTCAATTAAATTATCTGCTCTAAATCTTTGTTTACATTTTTTACAATCCATTTTTGGGTCTGAAAAAGATGATGTATGTCCAGAAGCATCCCATACTCTTGGATTCATAAGTATAGAAGCATCTATTCCATAAGTATTCATATCTTCCCCAACAAATCTCTTCCACCATGCATTTTTAATATTATTTTTAAGTTCAATTCCAACAGGTCCAAAATCCCATGTATTTGCAAATCCATCATATATTTCACTTCCTGGGAATACGAAACCATATTGTTTACATAAATTAACTATCTTATCCATTGTTAAATTATCCATTTATATCACTCCTTCTTATAAAAAAGATGATTCTACTTATTTGTAAGGACTCTTTTGAGCGGTTCCACCTTACTTATTCTATAAATAGAATCATCTTTAAGTATATAGCTGTTTAGGATTCCAACCCTAGTCATCGCTTTTCTAATAAAATTATATCATATTTTTTTTAAATGTATATATTTTTTATAGATTTTAAAAAATTTTTACTTTTTAAATATAACCCAGTATATTTATCATAATATTCATTAATAAAATCATCTATTTCATTTTTAACATCATCACCAATAGATATCTTACTAATTTTACTTATATCTACGTAATAAAGCATTCTTAATATTGATATGGTCTTTTTTGATACAATTTTTTCATTTGTATGGCAATCATTACATATAAAACCACCCTTAGTAGTGGATATGGTAAGTATTTTATTACTTCCACATACACTACATGAATCTATCTCAGGTTTTATACCTAAATAATCTAAATATTTAAGTTCTAATATATTAGTAATAACTCTCTCATCATAGCCATCATTTATCTTTATAAGTGCACTTTCTAATATTTCAAATATATTTTTTTCACTCGTCTGCTTTACTACTTGTGAAGTAAGTTCAAGTAAAAAAGAAGAATAACTTATTTTAAGTAAATCACTTTTTATATTAATAAACGGATTTATTATATCTGCACTTATTAAATTAGATAATTTGCCTTCCTTATAATTTATATCAAAATAAGCGTAAGTAAGCTTAGATGTCACACTTCTAAGTGGACTCTTAAGTCTTTTTGCACCTTTAGCAATTACACCTATTATGCCATAATCTTTAGTATAAATGTCAATTAATTTACTTGTTTCGCTATAAGCTCTTTCATTAATTATTATTCCTTTTACTTTCACTATTTCCAAGGCTAATCAATCCTTTTTCTCTCATATCTTTATATTTTAAAAAATATTCTACTTTTCCAGTCATTTTAAATAAATTCCAGACATCATTAATATTCATAATATCACCATCCATTAATATAATGGTACTAAATATTAAATTTATTCATCTTCTTTAAAACCAAATTCAACTAAATATTTTTCTTTTTCTCTCCAATTATTTATAACTTTTACAAATAATTCTAAATATACTTTTTTACCTAATAATTTTTCTATATCTTCTCTTGCCATAGTTCCAATTTGTTTTATCATTGAACCATTATGACCTACTAATATCTTTTTTATTCCTTCTCTTTCTACTATAATCATTACATTAAGATGAACACTAGATCCATTATCTTCATAATTTTCAAGTAGACAAGTTACTGCATGTGGTACTTCTTCATTTGTTAATTTAAGTACTTTTTCTCTTACAAGTTCACCTATCATAAAATTAATACTTCTATCTGTATAATATTCTTCATCATAGTATTTTTCAGATTCATTTAAATATTTTTTTATAGTTTTAAGTAAATCATCAATATTATCTTTCTTTATAGCGGATATAGGTATTATTTCACTAAAATTATATTCTTTACTTAGTTCATCTATAATTGAAAATAATTTTTCTTTTTTTATTTTATCTACTTTATTTAATATTAAAAATACATTTCCTTTATATTCTTTTATTTTATCTAATATAAATTTATCACCTTTACCAAACTTTTCAGAAACATCAACCATAAATAAAATTACATCAGCATCTTCCATAGAATAATATGCCTGTTTATTCATATATTTACCTAGAGTTTTAACAGGTTTATGAACTCCAGGTGTATCTATAAATATTATTTGAGCTTCTTCATCATTATAGATACCTTGTATATTATTTCTTGTAGTATGTGCTTTATCAGATACAATTGCTATTTTTTCTCCTATTATTGTATTTATTAAAGTAGATTTACCTGCGTTTGGTCTTCCAATAATTGATACAAATCCTACTTTCATATATTCCTCCTACCTAGTAACACCATATTCTTGTAATATTTTTTCTTGAAGAGGAAACATTATATCTTCATCTTCTTTTTTCATATGATCATAACCAAGCAAATGTAAGAAACCATGTGTCATTAAGAAACATAATTCTCTTTTTAGGCTATGATTATATTCTATAGCTTGGCTTTTAGCTTTATCTAATGATATATATATATCACCTAGTACTCTAATTGGACTATCGTTAATTACCTCGTCATCCTCAAGAGCAAAAGATATAACATCAGTTTCTCTATCTATATTTCTATATTCTTTATTTATTTCATGTATTTTTTTATTATCTACTATAATTACACTACAAACTATATTATCTAAATTAAAATAATCAATTAAAAATTTAAATAAATTATCAAGTTCATCTATTTCACTTAATTTTTCATTTGTTTCATTAAATACTTCTATTTCATTCATCTAAGTATCCCCCATAAATCTGATTTAGTATATATTATAACAGTTAAACCTAAAAGTACAATAGTTAACATGTTTTTAAATAGCGCAGTTGAAAAAAATTTAGGTAAATGGCTTTCTACTACATTAAATACAAGATATATTAAATATCCAATTAAACCTCCAATTAAATTAAGTAGTATATCATCTATATCAAATGTTCTTCCTATTTTAAGTTGTGTATATTCAATTATACCAGATGTTACTACGGTTATAAATAATATAGGCCACATTTTTCTAGTTTTCATTATATATGAAACGAATAAACCAAATGGTACAAATAATATTATATTACCAAGTATATTTTTAATAAACATTTTGCTTCCTACTTCATATCTAAGTATTTCTTTAAAAGGAATTACATTGTTTGTTCCATAGTTTACATCTTGGAATGTTACCACATAAAATAAAAGCATTGAATATAAAAGTGCAGTTAATAAAAATAATTCTCTATAAAATATGAATTTTTCCTTATGTACAATCAAATACATAATTCTAATAGTTATTACAGACACTGTAAATATTAAAAGCATTGGCCAATTTTCCCTAAATGCATTTTGCATAGTTTTTTCTATCATCTTTATTGCTCCTTTTGTTCTTCTATTACTATTTCTTCTTCTTTTGATATTTCTTCAAAACAAGATACAAACATATCTAATACTATTTTACTATCTTTTTTAGTAAAATTCAAAACTTTTTCATCCATTATGTATTCATCTTTATCAAGAGTCTGTAAAACTTTTTCTCTTATTTTTTCTTTTGCTTTTTTTAAAGCTTCATCATATGTATATATATCATTAATTATTTTTACTTTTTGAATTTTTTCTATACCAACTTCGAAAGGTAGTAATCTATTTTTTATACTTAAAATACTCTCTCTTTCATAATTTTTATATTTGTTTTTTTCGATATATTTATCATTTAGTTTTATATAAAATGATTTAGTACTTTCATTTGTATATATATTTTCACTATATTTTAAAGGAAACTCTATTGTTACATTATACCAAACCTCAGCATAAACTTTGCCACTTGCCTTCACATATTGTTTAACATCCTCACCCTTTATAATAGACCCTCTTATTAATATATCACCTTTATTTACATAAGTATTAAGTTCAATATTTTTTTCGCCAGAAGTAGCATATATCTTTCTTACTACACCTGATTTTTTAGCCACTATATTAGCATATTTCCCATCTTTTATAATTTGATTTTTCTTTCGCTCAACTATTCTTATTTCATATGTTGTACCAATATCTGTTATTTCAATCCATTCAATATTATCTTTATATTTATTTAATATTTCCTCTTTTATTTTCTGTATTTCGTTATATTTTTTCTTAAATGAATATTTTTTTATATCATAAATTTTAAGTTCATTTTTTATTTTTTTAACCAAATCATTATTATTACTTATAATATTAATATTAAATATCATATTAGTTAATGTAGTCAAAAAGATAATGCCTACAAAAAACATTATTATTAATATTATATTTTTTCTTATAATTTTTTTAATTTTAATAAAACCAGAGTAATCAATAATATTTATTTTATATAAAGATTTTATTTTTAATATTTTTTTATAATCTTCATATTTTATCTTAATTAATATTTCTTTATATGAAATATATTTAATACTGTAAATATCAATATCATTTTCTATACATCTACGTAAGAATCTATTTATACTTTTGCCACATACACTTATATATAAATAACTATTCATTTATATCCTTAAAAGAAATATTTTGTGTATTTCCCATTATCATTATTTCACTATGCATTAATTTTTTAGTATTAAGATCATCACCCGTTATTATTATCTTTTTTTTATCAGTGTATATAATTATTTCTTTTTTTGATATATTTTTTATGTCAGTAAAATTTTCAATATCAATAATATTATTTGTTAATGTTATCTTAAATAGCTCTCCTCTTACGTATTTTTTAATATTTTTCATATAATATTCACCAATATATTATATGAAAAAATATAAGACTTAAGTCTTATATTAAGATAATTTTTCTTTTATTATTTTTGAAGCTTTAGACATGTCATATCTATTTTTAAGTTTAGGCGATACCTCTTTCATTATTTTACCTGTATCACTAACACCTGTTGGTTTAACTAATTCAAAAGCATCATTAATTATAATAAGTGCTTCTTCATCAGAAAGTTCTTCTGGTAAGTATTTATTTAATATTTGTATCTCATTATTATAAGATTCAATTAAATCATCTCTACCACCTTTTTCAAATTCACCAATAGCATCTTTTCTCATCTTAACTTGTTTTGTTATTATACTAAGTACTTCTTCATCAGAAAGTTCTTTTTTTGAATTTATTTCTTCATTTTGGATTGAAGCCTTTACTAGTTTAATAACATCAATTTTTACTTTATTATGTTCTTTCATAGCTTCAATTAATTCTTTTTGTAATTTATCTTTCATATTACCTCCAAAAAAAAGCAGTATAACTGCTTAATCTCTTTCTCTACTTTGTCTTTTTCTGCAATTCTTTATACCTGCTTTTTTAGCTTCTCTTCTTTGTACACCAGGTTTAGAATAATGTTCTCTTTTTTTACATTCTGAAGGGATTCCAGATTTTGCTACTGCTTGTTTAAATCTTTTTAATGCACCATCAATATTACCATTTTTAACCACTACTTTTGTCACTTTTTTCCCTCCCTTCACATTTACTAAAAAAATTATATCACTCAAAACCTTTTATTTCAACATTTTTTTCAACATTTAATTAAAAAAAGAGAGAATTTACTCTCTTTATTCATATTACTCTAACATCTTGTCTACCTTTTTTTCAGCTTTATTTACAAATTTTTGTAAATTACCTGACTTATATTGGTCATACATAAATACTGCTCCTGCACCCATACCCATTCCGATAGCCATCATGCCTAGTGTTTTTTTCATTATTTCACCTTCCTAATAATATGATTGGCTTTTAGCCATTAATATTATTAACAAAATAAAATTAATTATTCATTGAAGATAGTAATCTTTCTTTTAACATAGTCTTTCTATTAGTTTCATAATTATTACTTATTGCAAAATAAAATGCTTTTGGATCTCCTATTATAGTTAGATTTTCTTTTGCTCTTGTTACTGCAGTATAAATTAGTTTTTTATAAAGCATCATCCTATAACCAAAACATATTGGTAATATTACTATTTTAAATTCCGAACCCTGTGATTTATGTATACTAATTGCATAACCATGTTTTATTTTATCTAAATCTTTTAAACCATATTTTACTACACTACCATCAAAATCAATAAATATATTATTTTTTTCTATTTTACTTATAAATCCAATATCTCCATTAAATACATTATTATCTATATCATTTTCAAGTAGTAATACTTTATCATTTTCTCTATATGTTATATCTTTATGTATAATATAGTTTTGATTAGTATTAGGATTAAAAATATCTCTTAATACTTTATTTAAATTATCAATACCATTTTCTCCTTTGTACATTGGTGATAAAACTTGTATATCATTAACATTATATCCTTTGTCTAATGCTTTTTTACATACTATTTTAACTGTTTCTTTTATATTATTATCAGTTTTGATAAAACTATAATCATCTTTTTTATCTAAAAAATATTCACTAATATCATTATCATTTATTTCTTTAGCAAGTGTAGATATATATGAATTATCTTTTTGTCTATATATTTCAGTTAAATATGTAACATTTATCATTTCTGAATCTATTAGATCTTTTAACACTTTACCTGGAGATACACTTTCAAGTTGATTATAATCACCTATAAATACTATTTTTATATTTTTAGAAAGTCCTTTTAGAAGACTATCTAATAATATAGTGTCTATCATGGATACTTCATCTACAATTACAAATTCTACATTAGATTTATTTCTTTCATTTATCATAAACGAATTATCATCTTTATTCCATTTTAAAAATCTATGTATTGTTGATGATGGATATAAACAAGCTTCAGATAATTTTTTACTTGCTCTTCCTGTAGGTGCGAGTAAAACTAATTTTTTTGATAATTCATCAAAAGAATATCCCATCTTTTTTCTATATAATTCTACAATAGCTTGTACTATTGTAGTTTTACCTGTACCTGGTGAACCTGTAATTATACTAAAGTTTTTAAATATAGCATTTCTAACAGCTTCCTTTTGCTTGTCATTATATTTAACTCCAAAATGAAATTCAAGTGCATCTATTTCTTTGTCAAAATCTTTATAGTTCACATCTTTTTTATTTATTAAGTAATATATCATTTCACTAATATTACATTCACTAAAATAATATTCACTTAAAAAATATTTATCATCATCTATTATAATTTGTTTTTTATTATTTAGGTTATTTACTACTTCATCAAACTCATCACTAGCCACTTCTTTATTTAAAAAATTACATACTTCATTATATATTTCTTCATAATATAGATAAGTATCACCCTTATTAAAACATAGATTTTTCATTGCATATACAGTTATCGCTTCAACTCTTCGTTCATCTAAATCTTCTATATTTAAATTTTCTCTAACGTTTTCTAATTTATTAAATGTAATTTCAGGTATATCATACATCAAATTATATAAATTATCATTTATTACATTCATAGTTATATCTTTATATTTATTATATATCTTCATTGAATCTTTAATAGAAAAACCTACTTTATTCAAATTGAAAATAATATCATAACTTTCATTATATTTATGAAGTGTTTCATAAATTTTTAGAGCTTTATCTTCTTTTAATCCTGGGACTAGCAATAAGTTTTGATAGTTTTCCTCAATTAAGGTAAGTGCATCTTCTCCAAGTGTATCTACAATCAAAGTAGCAGTTTTCTCTCCTATTCCTTTAAATAAATCACCTGATAAAAATTCAATGATTGAATCTTTTTCATCTGGCATTACTCTTTCATACTCAGATACACTATATTGTAGTCCATATTTATTATTATCGACTAAAGAACCATAAAATATATATTTTTCATCTAATGTAAGTTCATGAAAATAGCCAGTAAAAGTAATAGTTTCATTGATTAAATCATTCATATTAATATCATTGGTTTCTATAACTTTAAAAAGGCCAACAATATAGTTAGTATCTGATTTATATATAGTCCTATAGAATGTTCCTTTTATATAATTTTTCATAAATTTACCTCTTTATATATTGTACCATAATTAACATAAAAAAACCTCTTATAAGAGGTTTAAATTATAATATTTTTTTAATTTTTTCTATTATTGAATCTATATCTATATTCATATATTTCAATAATTCATCCTTACCTGAACTCATTCCAAATCTATCTACTGTAAATAAATGATCAGAATCTATAACAAATTTTTCAAAACCCATTGATGATGAATATTCTAGTGCGAATACTTCTGCATCGTATGGAAATAATTCACTTTTATATTTGTCTGATTGTTCTAAAAATTTTTCCATGCAAGGCATGCTTATGACTCTTATATTTATATTTTCTTTTGATAGTCTTTCTTGAATTGAATTAGCCACTTGAAGTTCTGTACCTGTAGCTATTATTACTGCATCAACCTTACCCTGTGCCTCAGATTCAATATAAGCACCTTTTCTAACATTTAATATATTAGTACCTTTTTGTACTTTGACCTCAGTCTTTGAAAATGTTATTACACTAGGTCTTTTATCTTCCATAATACATTGCCATGCACCAATTATTTCCTTTGTATCAGCTGGTCTATATACATTTAAATTTGGCATTGCACGCAAATGTGATAATTGCTCAACTGGCTGCCAAACTGGACCATCTTGACCTGTTGTTATTGAATCATTAGTAAATATATATGTTACTGGTAAATTCATAAGTGCACTCATTCTAATTGAATGAACCATGTAATCACTAGATGATAAATAAGTACTTGCAAAAGGTCTAAATCCAGAAAGTGCAAGTCCATTCATAACTGCACCCATCAAATTTTCTCTAAGACCAACGTGAATATTTTTTCCACTAAAATCATTTGAAGTTATATCGCCCTTACCATCTAAGTAAGTTTTAGTTGATGATGCTGTATCAGCACTCAAGCCTATAATATTATAAAAGTTATCTGATATTATATTTAATATTTTATTATTGCTATCTTTAAGTTGTTCTTTTTTGTCATAATCTATATCTATATTTATCCTTGTTAAATCAAGATACAAGTTATTAAGAGGAATATTTTCAAATTCCATTATTTGATTTGAATTCCAATCTTTTTTATATTCTACATATGTCTTTTCATAATTTTTATATTCAATATCTCCTCTTTGCATAACCATATTTCTTATATGATCACTAGCTTCTTTGTCAGGCATAAAAGCAAGATTTGATACGCCTAATTTTTTCTTTATTCCTTCATAATCTTCTTTTGATAGTTCTCCAAAGTATACTTTGTTTGTCCCTTCAAAAATAGTTCCCTCACCAATTTTAGTATTTATTTGAATAAAACTTGGTAATTTACTTTTTTTAGCTTTCTTAATTGCTCTATCTATTTCTTGATAAGAATTTCCATTTTTAACTATTTGAGTATCCCATCCAAGAGCAGAAAATCTAGATACAACATTTTCAGAAAATGTTATATTAGTATCTCCTTGCATTGTAACTTTATTATTATCATATAATACAATTAAATTATTTAATTTTAAGTTGCCCGCAAATGATGCAGCTTCATATGATAAACCTTCCATTAAATCTTCATCTGATACTAAAACATAAGTATAATAATCTATTAATTTATTAACTTTATCAAACATATTTTTTTGCTTCTTATTATACTTAGTTTCATATATTTTCTCAGCAAGTGCAAGTCCTATGGAAGTAGCAAAACCTTCAGATTGCATACCTATAGTCACATCTACACCAAGTGTTTTCATCTCTGGATAAGATGGTGTCACACTGTTAAACTTTCTAAAGTTTTTTAAGTCTTCTATACTAATTTGAAAACCACTTAAATAAAGCATTGCATACAACAGTGGTGATGCATGTGCTGTGCTAAGAACAAATCTATCTCTATTCATCCAATTTGGATTTTTAGGTTGAATTTTTAAATGTCTAGTAAATAATGTATAAATTATAGGTGCACTAGAAAGCACAGTACCTGGATGGCCTGCTTTTGCATTTTGAATAATATCTAACGCTAGCATTTTAAGTGTTGCAATAGACTTATTGTCCATATAACCAACTCCTCTTATTATATAAGTATTATAACAAAAAAAAACAAATAGAACAATAAGTTCTATTTATTTTTTTCTAGCTTCATAAATGTCGTTATCATATGACAATAATTCAACTTGAATTATTTTATTTAATTCTTCATTTGTCCCTTTAAATCTTACTTTACCGTAATTTGATAAATGACCAGTTATGTATCCATCTGATATAGTTTCAGTTAGTACATAATCTAATGTACCAATAAATTTTTTATAATAATTATTTTTAAGTTCTTCACTTAAATTAATAAGTTCATTTACTCTTTGTTTTTTTATATTTCCATCTATTTGATCTTTCATTTTAGCAGCTGGTGTCCCATCTCGTTTAGAATATGGAAATACGTGAAGTTCTGTTAAAGAAAGTTTTTTAATATTATCCTTTGTAATATTAAAATCTTCCATAGTTTCACCTGGAAATCCTACAATAACATCACTGGTAATTGCCATATTAGGTCTAATTTTTCTTATTTGATTTACCTTATCAAAGAAAAAGTCCATTTGATATCTTCGATTCATTAGTTTAAGTATTTTATCACATCCTGATTGAAGTGGAATGTGAATATGATTAACTATTTTCTTACTATTTTCTAATACTTTCATAAATTTATCAGTTAATTCAGTTATTTCAATAGATGAAATTCTTATCCTCTCAAGTCCATCTATTTTTTCAAGTTCTATAAGTAAATCACTAAAATCATATTCTTTTAAATCTTGTCCATAATGACCTGTATGTATACCTGTTAGTACGACTTCTTTATAACCATTTTTAACAAGTGCTTTTACTTCGTCTATAACATATTCTTTTTTCTTACTTCTTACATTACCTCTAGAATACGGAATAATACAATAACTACAATAATTATTACATCCATCTTGTATCTTAACAAATGCTCTTGTGTGGTTTTCAAAATTATCTAAGAACATATCTTCAAATTCACAGTTTGATAAGTCATAGATATTTTCAAAATTTTCTCTATCATTAATATATGCTTCAACTAGTTCGATTACTTTATTTTTATCTTTATTTCCTAAAACTATAGAAACGCCTTCAATATTTTTTACTACATCTGGTTTAATTTGGCTATAACATCCCATTACAACTACAACCGCATTCTTATTTTTACAAGCACTTCTAATAATTTTTCTACTCTTTTGATCTGAAGTATTGGTAACAGTACATGTATTTATTATATATATATCTGCTTCTTCATTAAAATCAACTATCTCATAATTTTTCTTTTTAAATTCATTTATTAAATATTCTGTTTCGTAAGCATTTACCTTACATCCTAAATTATAAAATGCTACTGTCATCATTTCGCCTCCTTCAAATTAAAAAAACAATATATAAATATTGTTTTATATAATAACATATTTTATAAATTATTCAAGATTCCTTCTAAATGATTTTAAATTTCCTAGAAATTCAATATCACTTTGCATTTCATCATCATCATTATTTTTATTTATAGGAATATTTGTTATATCTATAAATTCTTCTAATTCTTCTTCTTTTGTATTTTCTTTTTGTACTCCATAAATTGGAGATATTACTTTAGAAGCTTTAAATTTTCCTTCTGATTTTTCTTCTTTTTTGACTTCTACTTTTTCTTTATTCTCATCGCTTGTTTTATATACTATCTTTTTTGCACCTGCTCTTTTAACTAATTCATCATAACTAATAATTGCATTTTTTTCTTGATCTTCTTCAAAACCAGTTAGATTAATTGGTTCCATATTATTTAGGCTATCCTCAAGTAATTCTGATATTTTTTCAATAGAATTATCATTAGACACTATTTCAACTACTTCTATTTCTTCTTCTTTTTTAGGTTCTTTAACTTCTTCTACTTTTGCAGGTTTTTCTATAATTTGCACTTGTTTTTTCGGTTTTTGTTCATATTTAGTAGTCTTATACCTATAGTTTGGATCAAATTTTTTATTGTACTTATCGTTTCTTTTCCTAGTGACTGTGTTTATTACAAAAATACTAATTAACATCATAATTACTAGTACTATTAAAAATATCAATATTTGACTACTATTATCCATTTTAGAATACATATAAAAGATATTTGTTAACATTTTCATAAAAAATCACTCTCCAAGTTCATATTTTATAGCACTCATAATAAACATTGGGGCTGTTTCACACCTTAAAATAGCACTTCCAAATGTTACAGCTTCATAACCACTACAAAGTAATTCGTTTTCTTCTGAATCAGTAAGTCCGCCCTCCGGACCAACCACTATAATGATTCTATCATAATTTGTCGAATTTTGTAACACATTTTTTATACTTTTTTTCACTTTTTTTGTAGATGAAACCAGTTTTAAATCATGATCTAAATTACTTAAATAATCAAA
This sequence comes from uncultured Eubacteriales bacterium, assembly GCA_900320735.1. Lineage (GTDB taxonomy): Bacteria > Bacillota_I > Bacilli_A > RF39 > UBA660 > CAG-433. The sequence goes on along the minus strand of ONTJ01000008.1, from coordinate 8,935 downwards.
ATCCTTTATACCATAAATATTTGGAATATGATTTCTGAACGATTGTTCGGCAGCTTCTTTTGCAATCAAATTCCATCTTTCAATTTTTCTATTTTCTTTTTCATTTACTCTTACTTTACTTCTCTCACACTTATATATAATAAAATCATGTATACCAAGTTCAGTACACTTTTGAAAAATGAAATCTAATTTTTTTTCGCTCACCAGTGGAACTGCAATTGTTACTTTTTTAGAAAGTTCACTATTAGTATCTAATTTTTCTATTATTTCATATGATACATCTTTTTTAGAAATACTATTTATATTACACAAATAAACAATTTCATCGTAAACAATTTCAATTTTATCATTTTTTTTCATTCTCATTACATTTATGATATGATGTTTGTCTAGCTCACTTAAAGAAAGTTTATCATCTTTTGCGAAATATCTTTGCATATTAATCCCTCACTATTTAAATTATAAGATAAATAATGCTTAATGCCAAGAAAATTGTTAAACAAATTAAAATTTTGACAATACTTTACTAGTAAATTTTGTCATATTTTGGTATACTAATAATGTAGAAAAGGAAGTGTTAAGATGAGTAGTAATGATTTTTTTGATGATGACATAATTCCCGTTGTTAATGAAAGAGAAAATAATGAATTTAGTATATTAAATAGATATGCAGAAAACTTAACTAAAAAAGAATATGTAACAAATCCTGCGATTGCAAGAGATGATGAAATTAATAAAATGATTTTAATTCTTTTAAGTCCGGAAAAATCTGTTGTACTTACTGGTAAAGCAGGAATTGGTAAAACATCTATTGTTGAAGGTTTAAATTATAGAATTCAAAGAAAAAATGTACCAAATGCACTTTTAAATTGTAATATATACAAAATTAATACTTCTTCACTTCTTGGCAGCATTCAAAAAGAAGGAATCGAAGAAGCTAAGTTACAAGTTTTAATAAATGAAATTGAAGGTAAAAAAGATATTATATTATTTATAGACGAAATTCATACTTTAGTAACAGCTTCAAGAAATGGTAGTGTTGACTTTTTAAATATGCTAAAACCTGGCTTGGATCGTGGAGATATAAAGATTATTGGTGCGACTACAACTAAAGAATATGAAGAATATTTATTAAAAGATAAGGCTTTCTTAAGACGTTTTGAAAGAATAGATATTGCAGAGCCTGATATGGATACTACTGTTAAAATACTAACAGGTTCAATTAAAAAAATAGAAAAATCAACTAATGTTAGATGGCCATATTCATCATTTGTACTTGAGGAAGTATGCAAATTTATTGTTAATATGACTTCTGAATATAAAAGAGTTTATGAAAATGGTTCAAGATATCCTGATGTATCACTAGCTTTATTATCAAAATGTTTTACGTATGCTAAATTTGAAAACTCTGATAAGGTAACTTTTAAACATATTTATGATGCGATTAGAAATTGCACTAGCGTTTATCCTGATGTTGTAAAAAAAGAAATTGTTGCATTTAAAGAAAGTTTTAAGGAATATTTAGAAAATGAAAAAGTAGAAATTAATTAATTTCTACTTTTTATATTTTTATTATGTTGCTAATTTTATTTATTACTTTTTTCTCTATTCTAGAAATATAGCTTTGGGACATACCAAGAAGTTGTGCCACCTCTTTTTGAGTAAGTTCTTCATTTCCATTTAAACCATATCTAAGCATTATAATCTGTCTATCTCGCTCATTTAATTTATTTATTTCATCTAGCATTATTTTTTTCATATCACTTTCCTCTAAGTCTTTTGTAACAATATCAGAATCAGTACCAAGTATATCTTCTAAATGAAGTTCATTACCTTCTGAATCAAATGAAAGAGATTCATCTAGTGAAACATCCGCTTTCCTTTTTTTATTTTTTCTAAGATACATCAATATTTCATTATCGATACACCTTGATGCATATGTTGCAAGTTTTATGTTTTTATCATTTCTATAAGTATTGATTCCTTTAATTAGACCAATTGTACCTATAGAAACTAAATCTTCTAAATCAACTTTAGTATTCTCATATTTTTTTGATAAGAATACAACCAATCTAAGATTATGTTCAATAAGCTTATTTCTAGCAGTTAAATCACCGTTTAAAAATGCATCAACATACCTTATTTCTTCTTCCCTACTAAGTGGTTCTGGAAGTATATCAGTACTACCTAAAAAAAATACTTGATTATATTTTTTATATAATTTTCTAAACAATATTTCTATTATTTTAATCATCTTATCCCTCCAATAATCTCTCATTTAATATGCAATCTACTCCATCCATACTTATCTTATTTGTTAAGCCAATTAAAAATTTTCTCTTGTAACCTATCCCATCAATATATATTTTATCCGCTCGTACGCATCTTATTATTCCACTTGATGAAATTGTATTATATGGTACATATATACAATCAAAACTTTCTATTTTTTCTTCATTAACAAGTATAATTGGTCTTCTCTTATATGGATCTATTAATTTATTTCCAGTATCTAAAAATGCATTAAGTGTGATTAATTCATTGCCTGAATATATTTTTACTTTATAAAATTTATTATAATCTGTTTTTAAATTACTTGTTTGTCTTATGTAATTAATAATTAATATTATAGATATGAGTATTGATACAAATAAATTTATTTTTACGTTATTATTAATAAAAATTAATCCTTCATTATAATTTGATAAACTATTATTAATAAATGTTAAAAATCCTCCGATAATTATACTTATAATATAAATATAATATAAATTCTTTAAAGTATATCTTATATTTTTATAATTAAATGTTACTAAAGTCATTATTATACTTATTAGTATTTTATATAAAAACAACTCTAAACTAGTCATTCTTATAAATAACATTAACATAGTAAAACTACCTATTAATGCACCTAGTATGGGTCTATATATTTTCATATTTCGTTTTAATATAATGGATACAGATAAGAGTACAATAAAGTCAAATATAAAGTTTATTAAAAATATAACATCTAAATATACCTTCATATTAATCACCAATATAAGTATAAAAAAAACGACCTATAAAATATGTCGTTTTTTAATATTAAATTCATTTTAATCACAATAACTATCGGTTAAATGTTCTCCAGTTGGATCATCATTCCACATATTGCAAGAATAATATACTGTATCAGATTCCTCAAAACATTGATAATGTCCATCCGAATATGAAATACATCCATGACCTATATTATCTCTAGTAGTACATTTTACTCCATAAGTAGATCCACTATCTGTTATTGTGCATACTGCTCCTTTTTGTTCAAACTCAGTAATTTTATTTGATATATATCCTGCCGTATTTGTACATTCATATTTACCAGTTGTTGAATTCATTACTGGTGAACAGTCAAATTCATGTTTTTTAAAGCAAGCAGTTCCGCTTTCAAATGTTGCACATACCTCTTCTTCATTAGTTATGGCATTTTGTCTTAAGAATATACTATAATCACTATCTAAGCTGTTACTCCATCCATCAAATATTTTATAATTATATGTTCCTGTAAAATCTGTTTCATATGGATTACTTGGTGTTGGATTTTCTCCACCTTGTTCTTGGTTTCCACCTTGTTCATTATTATTTGACTCAGTGCTTTGTTTCCAAGTCCAGTTTGCACTTAAACTTGCACTTACTCCTTCTTGTGTATATACTCCATTATTATTTGTTTTATCTTTATATTGTACTTGTAAATAACAGTATATAGCCCCACCGTTTTTTTCAAGTAGTGAATCATTAGTTACTTCAGTTCCAGTTAGAGAACTATCTTCATAACATTTTACTTCATAATCAACTACATCACTACAATTATTATTACTTGTACATGTCATTTGAGGTGTAAAACTATCAAGCTGTGCATCTATGCTTCCATCATTTACTATCTCAAATGTATATCTTGCATAGTCATTTGGTTGCTTTAATGTTATATTAAGTCCTTCTACTTTTGTTACATTTGTGCTATCAGTCATTGTTAGAGCACTAACTGCTGGATGTACTGCTGTATTTTGCTGTGTTCCAAATTCATTAGTTATTGTATTTTCAGTCACATCTTTAAAGTTATCAAAATGTACATTCCAATTTGCTGATGCTACACTTGCTTGTCCTCCTATATTTAGTCTTGTACTTAGTGCTGCAAATGCTACTGTCATTGATATTATTCCTACTATAAGTACACCTAGTAAGATATTTTTGTTTTTTTCATTCATATTTATTACTCCTATCTTATATTTATTATATATTTTTTATTTTTAGTATTCAATATTTCAATAAAAAAAATGTAAAAAAAAAGTAAAAACAACATTTTAAAATAAAATGTTGTTTATTATCTACTAAAAAATTTCTTAAATTTTTTTATTAAATCACTATTTGAATCTAAATCTGTTTTAGATAAGTTATTAAATAATTCTTTTTGTTTTCTATCTAGTTTGGTTGGTGTAACTACTTTAATTATTATATATAAATCACCTACTTTAGATGAATTAATGTAAGGAACACCCCTACCTTTTATTCTATGTTTATCTAAGCTTTGTGTCCCCTCTGGAATATTTAATACAATACTACCATCCATAATAGGCACTTCTTTTTTACAACCTAAAGTAGCTTCAACTATATTTATAGGAAGTTCCATATATATATCATTACCTTGTCTTTTAAATACTTGGTGATCTTCGACTATTATTTCAACATAGACATCTCCATTTGGACCACCATTTACGCCCATTTCACCTTTTTCTTTTAGTCTTATTTGTTCTCCAGTATTTATTCCAGCAGGTATCGATACTTCAATTGTCTTTCTTGATTTTGTTTTACCAAGTCCATGACAATCTGGACATATTTCTTCAAACGACTTACCAGTTCCATGACACTCAGGACAAGTTGTTTTTGAAACGAACGCTCCAAATAAAGTTCTTTGTTCTTCAGTTACTGTACCACTTCCATGGCATCTTGAACATGTCTTTTCTCTAAATCCACCTTTGCCATTACATTTTTTGCATGTATCGTACACATCAAGTGTAATATTCTTTTTACATCCAAAAACTGCTTCCATAAATGATATTTTCATTTCATATAAGCTGTCTTTACCTTTTGCTTGTCTATTTGATTTTCTAGAGGAACTATTAAATCCAAATCCGCTACCAAAAACACCTGATAATATGTCACTTAAATCTATATCGTCAAACATTGATGAAGAGAATCCACCTCCACCAAATCCACCAAAACCTGCATTACCATTTTGATCGAATGCAGCATGACCAAATTGATCATACGTTTTTCTTTTTTCGGGATCAGATAATACCTCATATGCTTCTTGCACCTCTTTAAATTTCTCAGGTGCATCAGGGCTTTTATTTAAATCCGGATGATATTCTTTTGCAAGACGCCTAAAAGCACTTTTGATTTGTTTTTCATCTGCATTTTTTTCTACACCCAATACCTCATAATAATCTCTTTTTGTCAATTTACTTCACTTCCTATTTATTTAATTTTTCAAACTCATCTAGTATTTTGTTAAAATACGAAATAGTATTTTCTATAATATTTTTATCTGACATGTCAATTCCTAGTGTCTTAAGTTCATCAACTGGATACATACTTCCACCTAAAGATAAGAATTTTAAATATTTATCTTTCATTTCTTCATTTCCATTTAATATTTCATTTGCAATATATGTTGATGCGCATATGCTAGTAGCGTATTTGTATACATAAAAATAATAATAAAAGTGTGGTATTCTTTCCCATTCATATCTTATATTATCATCTAATATTACGCTATTCTTAAAATATTTTTTATTTAATTCATAGTATTTATTTGATAAATAATCACTTTCAAGTACTTCACCGTTTTCTACATCATTATATATATCTCTTTCAAATTCTGCAAACATTGTTTGCCTAAATAATGTTCCTTTATAAAGTTCTAATAAATTATTTAATATATAAATCTTTTCATCTTTATCATTTGAATTATTTAATATGTAATTATCAAGTAATAATTCATTTACAGTTGATGCAACTTCAGCTACAAATATAGTATATCCATGATACTGATATGGATTATTCTTACACGAATAGTAAGAATGCATTGAATGACCTAGTTCATGAGCAAGTGTACTCACATCATTTAATCTACCTTCATAATTTAAAAGTAAAAATGGTTTAGTCAAATAACTACCTGATGAATAAGCACCACTTCTTTTGCCTTTATTATTAAATACATCTATCCATTTTTCATCAAATGCCTTTTTTAGATCATTAATATATCCATCACCAAGTATATTAAGTGATTTTAAAATTAAATCTTTTGCTTCTTCATATGTATATGTTTTTTCATTATCTTTTATTATAGGTACATATATATCATATATATGTAATTCATCTAGATTAAGTAATTTCTTTTTTAAATCATAATATTTAAATAATGGCTCTAAATTATTAGAAACACTATTAATTAGATTATCATATATTTTAACATCAATATTATCGGAATATAGTTCTCCTTCAAGAGCACTTTTATATCCTCTTAGTTTTGATATAGCAACATTTGATTCAACTGTATTAGACAAACATTTTGAAATAGTATTCTTATATTTTTTATATGTTTTATACATTGAATCAAATGCACTTTTTCTTACCATTCTATCCTTAGAAGTTAAATATCTTGTATAGTTACTATCTGTTAGTTCTACTTCTTTATCACCTACTTGTATATTATCAAAAGTGAAATCCGAATTTGTTAAAAGTGAATACACTTCCTGTGAATTATCAAAGGCTTTACTTAAATGAGATAATGCCTTTTCAGTATTCTCATCTAATATATATTTTTTTGATCTATATATATCATAAAGTACAAATTCAAATTCATCTTTTAATTTAGGTAATTCTTTATAAAACTCATTTATCTTTTTGTAGTCATACTTCATTAATGTTGGAGTAATAAAACTTGTTACTTTAGAATATTCACTATATAAATTAATTACTAAACCATAATATTTTTGATATTTAGTATTTGTTGTATCCTCATCTTCTTTTAAATGAGCATAAGTATGTAATTTATCAAGTTGCATTGATAATTCACATTCTAATTTTAGGCAGTTATATAAGTTTTCAGCATTATCCATAATAGTATTTTCATATTTTTTAATGTTATTTATTTTACTATGTAATTTATTAATGTCACTTAAAAATTCTTCATCTGTTTTATATATACTGCTTAAATCCCACTTATATTTATCATCTATTTCACTTCTAAGTTTTTGTTTTTCCATTAGTTTCTCCTCTTAAATTAGAAAGTTCTAGAATAACCTAGAACTTCTTAATTATTTTTCTTCATAATCTGCATCTACTACATTATCTTTTTTATCATCAGTTGCTTCTTCATTTTGAGTTTGTGCATTATTTGCATTTGCTTTAGCAGCTTCTTCATATACTTTTTGTCCAAGTGCCATAGCTTTTTCATTTAATTTATCTTTAGCAGCTTTCATTTTATCTATATCATTAGATTCCATAGCATCTTTTGCTTCTTTAATAGCATCTTCTGCTTGCACTTTTTCTGTATCTGATATTTTTTCACCTAAATCTTTAATTGCTTTTTCTGTAGCGAATACTAATTGTTCAAGTTCATTTTTAGTATCTGCTTCTTCTTTTCTTTTTGCATCTTTTTCTTTATTAGCCTCTGCTTCTTTAACCATTTTATCTATTTCTTCATCAGTTAAAGATGTTGAAGCTGTTATTGTGATATTTGCTTCTTTATTTGTACCTAAATCTTTAGCCTTAACATTAACAATACCATTTGCATCTATATCAAATGTAACTTCTATTTGAGGTACTCCTCTTGGTGCTGGTGGTATATTATTAAGTTGGAAATTACCAAGTGTTTTATTATCAGCTGCCATTGGTCTTTCACCTTGTAGAACATGTATGTCAACAGCTGGTTGATTATCAGCGGCAGTACTAAATATTTGTGATTTACTTGTTGGTATAGTAGTATTTCTTGGAATCAATGTAGTCATAACTCCACCCATTGTTTCAATACCAAGTGATAGAGGTGTTACATCAAGAAGTACTATATCATTTACTTCACCAGTAAGTACACCACCTTGAATAGCTGCACCCATTGCAACCACTTCATCTGGATTAACTCCTTTTGAAGGTTCTTTACCAAGTTCATTTTTAACTAAATCAGTTACCATTGGTATTCTTGTAGAACCACCTACAAATATTACTTTATCTATATCATTTTTAGTTAAATTAGCATCTTTTAGAGCATTTCTAACTGGAGTTAAAGTAGATTCAACTAAATCTCTAATTAACTCTTCAAATTTAGCTCTTGTAAGTGTTGTTTCTAAGTGAAGTGGACCATTCTCACCTTGTGATATAAATGGTAAACTTATTTGTGTTGTTGTAACTCCACTTAAATCTTTTTTAGCTTTTTCTGATGCATCTTTAATTCTTTGCATAGCCATTTTATCTTTAGATAAATCAACGCCATTTTCTTTTTTAAATAAATCAACTAAGTAATCTGATACTCTATTATCAAAATCATCTCCACCAAGTTTATTATTACCAGCGGTAGATTTAACTTCATATACACCATCACCAAGTTCAAGTATTGATACGTCGAATGTACCACCACCTAAGTCATAAACTAAGATTGTATGCATATCATCTTGTTTATCAGAACCATATGCTAATGCTGCAGCAGTTGGTTCATTTATAATTCTTTCTACTTCTAAGCCTGCTATTTTACCTGCATCTTTAGTTGCTTGTCTTTGTGCATCATTAAAGTATGCTGGAACTGTTATAACAGCTTTAGTTACTTTTTCTCCTAAATAACTTTCAGCATATTCTTTAATGTAACCTAAAATCATTGCTGATATTTCTTGTGGTGTAT
>ONTJ01000023.1 GCA_900320735.1 uncultured Eubacteriales bacterium | reverse complement strand
TTGATCAAGATTATCTTCATCAATAGATAAAATATATTCTTCTAATTCAACAAGTAGATCTTTTACATCATCTAGATACTTTTCTTCGTATTCTATTATTTTCATAATTACTTCCTTATCCACATATAAACACCATCTTGATTTTCCGGTTTATATTTTAACCCACATTTAATATAGAAATTTCTATTATTCGCAGTAGGACTTGCTTCAAGTTGAAAACAATCTCCTTCTTTTACTTTATCATCTAACTCTTTTATTAGAGATGTAACTATTAACTTTCCAACACCCTTATTTTGATACTCCCTTAATACCATAATATCAGTGAGCATTCCCTTCAAAGCACCATCTCCTACTATTCTACCTACACCAATACACTTTTCACTATCAAATACGCTAATGTTTACCATAGATCCTGCTATTGCCTTTTCTACTAAATTTCTAGGTATTTCATTCCAGCCTAAATCATCTCGTATTTTAACAAAATCACTAGTATCAATTTCTTTCTTAATTACATATTTCATTTTTCATTCACATCCTATTAGTATTATACCATAAAAAAAGATATCACTCAGATATCTTTCTTTTCTAAAATCATAACCGTTTCCACGTGATAAGTATTAGAAAACATATCATATGCATTTATTTCTTTTATTTCATATTTTTCTTTTAGAATATTGTAATCTCTTGCAAGAGTTATTGGATTACAGGAAATATATATTATTTTATTAGGTTCTATTTCAAGTATATTTTTAAGTGTTTTCTTATCACTACCACTTCTTGGTGGATCCAAAACAATATTATCTATATTTAATTTTTTTAATGTGTCTATTTTATCTTCTACTTTAGATAAAATAAATTCTACGTTAGTTATATTATTTAATTTTATATTTTCATTCGCATCTTTAACTGCGTCTTTAACTACTTCTATTCCTATTACTTTTTTACTTTTTTTAGATAGAAGAGTTGTTATTGTTCCTGTCCCTGAATATAAATCAAGTGTAACATCTGAATTATCAACATAGCTTACAGCTTTTTCATACATTGCTTTAGCTACTTCTTTATTAACCTGAAAAAATGAATTAGGAGATATATTAAATTTAAAATTATCTATTTTTTCATTTAAAACTTTATCTCCGTAAACTAAATTATCATTTATATAAATGCTATCTATAAAGTTAAATTTTTCTATAAAAATATTTTTATAATTCAAGTTCATATTATCTAAAGATAACATTAATTTATCATCTATTACTCTAATCATTATTTCATTTATATTATTATCCTCATACTCATTTATAAATTTCTTTAAATCTTTGATCACATCATTTATTTTTGTATCTGCAAGAAAACATTCTTTTATTTCAACAATTTCATTTGTTTTTTCTTTATAATAACCTATTTTATTTTTATCTACTTTTAGAGTTAATTTATTTCTATAATTGTAATTTATATTTGAATATATATTTTCTACTTTTACATTTTCATTTGAAATCTTTTTAAATATAGATTCTATTTTTCCTTTTTTAAATTCTAATTGCTTATCATAATTTAAGTGCATTAAATGACATCCACCACACTCATAAAAATAAGGACAAATAGGATTAACTCTATTATTACTTTTTTCTATTATTTCTACTAAAGTACCTCTAGCATAATTATCATAAATAGTATCTATTTTAACTTTTACAACTTCACCACTTAAAGTATATGGAATAAATGTAGTAATACCCTCAATTACCCCTACACCTTCAGCTTCATTATTTAATCTTAATATTTTTGTTTCATATATTTCATTAACTTTCATAAAAACACCTTTTAATAATTATACCATATAAAAAAAGTTGCTAAGCAACTTTATTTAATTATTTTATCCACTATCAATATTATAATGCATGCCCCAACTACTGAAACAAGTATTGTTCCAAGATAACCAGCAAATGCTATTCCTAGTTTATCAAATATAAAACCACCAAGTAATCCACCAACAATACCTAATATTATATTTCTTATAAGTCCATTTTTTGTGTTCATAATTATACTTGCTATCCAACCAGAAACTGCACCTAATGCAATTGAAATAATTATATTTATCATTAGTATTACCTCCTATTTATAATATACCATATTTTTAATAATATTAATACTATTTTTGGTTAAACTATATATTAAAAGGAGTATCAATATGAATATAGAAAATATCAAAACAATGATGGAATATTCTCCAGATTTAAAAATTAGAACTATTAATAATATTAATATCATCTTTTTTGAAACTCTAGTTAATTCTGATGATATTAATGATTTTTTACTTAAACCAATTACTTTATACAATATTAATAGTTTTCCTAAACTCAAAAATAAAATACCTTATGGTAATATTAAGGAAATAGATAATGAAAAAGATTTATTTTACTGTTTATATTCAGGATTTACTATAATAAATATAGAAGATGACTTTTTGGCATTTGAAACTAAATATTCACTTGACTCTGGAATAATTGAAGCAACTAACGAAAAAGTTATTAAAGGACCTAAAGATGCATTTTCTGAAAATTATCAAAACAATTTAGGTCTTGTTAGAAAAAGAATAAAATCAGATAAACTAAAAATCAAAGAACATATAATTGGAACATCAAGTAAAACAAAAGTTTCTCTTTTATATATGGAAGATATAGTAAATAGTGATCTAATAGATAAAATAGAAAAAAAACTTAAAACTATGAACTTAGATTATGTTGCAAATAGTAATTATATAGCAGAAAATTTAACTAATAAATCTTATATGTTTCCAACAAATTTAATGACTGAAAGACCTGACTTTGTTTCATTTAGTTTAATGGAAGGAAGATGTGCAATTATAGTAGAAAACTCTCCGCAAGCATTAATAATACCATCATTTTTTTCAGATTATATAAAAACTATTGATGATTATTATCAAAATACTAAAAATGTGTCTATAACTAGAATTATTAGGATAATTGCATTTTTAATAGCAATTATTACTCCTGGATTTTATATTGCACTTACTACATATAATCCTGAAACTCTACCTACTAGTGTTCTTATTAATTTTTCTATTCAAAGAGAAGGTGTCCCTTTTCCTAGTAGTGTTGAAGCTATACTACTTTGGCTTTCTTTTGAAATACTTAGAGAAGCTGATACTAGAGTTCCTTTTGTGGTTGGATCATCCATGTCTATTGTAGGAGCCTTAGTACTAGGTCAAGCTGCTGTTGAAGCTGGTATGATATCACCTATTATGATAATTGTTATTGCAATTAGTGCAGTTGCTTCTTTTTTATTTAATGATAATGACATTGTTAATACTATTAGGATATGGAAACTTATATTTTTAATACTTGGATCTTTTGCAGGACTTTATGGAATATTTATCGCAACTCTTCTCTTCTTAATTAGAATATCATCTATTAACTCATATGGTTTTGATTATACTCTTCCTTACGCTCCATTTAATTTAAAAGAACAATTGAATAATTTTATACTTACTAAAAAATACAAATTAAATAAAAGAAATTCATTTTTAACAAAAAATATAAATAGGAGGTAAAATGAAAAAATTTTTAATAGTAATTATAATACTTTTTTTAAGTGGTTGTTATAATTATAAAGAACTAAATAAAATAGGAATTGTATCTTCTATTTCTATTGATAAGGAAGATAATAAATATTTAGTAAGTGCGCAAGTTATGAATGTAAAAGATGAAAAAGAAGAATCATCAAGTAATGTTATTGTATATGAAGCAAAAGGAAAAACTATTGAAGAAGCACTTAGAAAAATGACAACTAAATCAAATAAAAAATTATACGGTGGACATCTTGGAAAACTTGTAATATCGGAAGAAGTTGCAAGTGAAGGAATAATAAACATAATTGATTTATTTCAAAGACTTCCAGAAATAAAAGATGAATTTACTATTACTGTTTCAAAAGGAATAAGTGCAAATAAAGTAGTAAAGATAATGACATCATCCGGAAGTATTCCAGCTGATTATGTTAAACAGTCGATTGAAACAGCTGATTTAGATAGTGCCCTTACATACTCATCAAAGCTAGATGAATTTGTTTCATACTACTTAAAAAAATATATTGACCCTGTTATAAGTGTTATTAAAGTAGATAACTATGATGAAAAAGGCACTACTTTAAAAAATAACGAAACAACATATCCTAAAACTAAAATAATTCTTGATAACATTGCTATAACAAACAAAGGTAAACTAGATAAATTTTTAAATGAAGATGAAACAATTGGATATAACTTTATAAGAAATAATGTAAATAGTATGATTATACCTATTAAGTGTGATAATGAAGATAACTACTCTTCTATTTCAGTTACAAAAAGTAAAACAAAAACTAAAATAAAAAAGATTAATAATAAATTTATTATTAATCTTAATATAAATTCAAATGCTGTTATTAATGAGTATAACTGCAAAAATGATTTATATGAAAAAGAAATAAAAGTTTTAACTAAAAAAACTGAAAATCAAATAAAAAAATATATAAATAAAGCATTAAAAGTTAAAACTGAAAGTGACTTTTTAGGACTTAAAAGATATATTTATTTAGAATATCCAAAATATAATAATGAAAAATATGACTTAAATATAATTACAAGCGTAAATATATCTAGAAAAGGTGAAATAAGAAATTCTAGTAAAGGAGATAAATATGAACACTAAAATTAGTAAAAAAGGATTTTCTTCAATCATTTATTTTATTACTCAAGTTATGTTTCTAAGAGTCGGAAGTACTAGAATATTAAATTCTGCTTCAAATGGTAGTATATACTCCTTAGTAACCGGAACAATTATATCTCTTATTTTACTCTTTCCATTATTAAAATTATTTAATTATGAAAAAGAATTATCTCTTTTTGAAAAAATTGAAAAATTATATGGAAAAACTATAGGAAATATAATTAACCTATTTTTAGTAATTATTTTTATGTTATTCTTTATATATTTACTTTGGAGTCTTAATTCATATGTTCAAGATAAATATTTAGATCAAACACCTAGTCTTATAATACTTATATTATTTATAATTCCTGTTTTATGGTGTGGCAGTTTAAATATGAAAGTACTTGCAAAAGTATCTCTTTCATTATTCATTATAAGTATATTTATGATTATTTTTTCTGCATCTAATTTAGTAATGTATATTGACTTTGATAACTTTAAACCTCTTTTTGATACTTCTTTTTTTCTTATTATAAAAAATGCTCTTATATTTAGTGCATACTTCATAACTCCAACTTTTATGCTTTTAATAACTCCAAAAAGTATGATATATAATAGTAAAAATTTAGATAAAACTATTATTAAATTTTATTTATTAAGTGCAATCAACTATACATTGATATTTATATTTGTAATTGGTATATTCGGAATAGATCTTGCAAAAATATTTTCTTACCCTGAATATTCACTTATGAAAAAAATTAATTACTTTGATTTTATTCAGCATGTAGAAAATATAGCTACTATACAGTTTTTATATTGCTTATTTATTTCAAATGTAATGAGTATTGTATTTATAAAAGAATATTTAAAATACAAAAAAATATATAAAAATTCATTATTTTTTATTATAAGTTTTATTTGTCTTTTTATCTCTTTAAATTTATTTGATAATACCACCATAGGATATAATTTTATAAAAAAATACTATATTTTTATTTATAGTATTCCTCTTTTAGTAATAGTAATTCTATCTTGTATTGTCATTAAGATTAAAAAGCTAAGCTGACTGTTTTTCCTTGTTTCTCTTATAATGAAACATATATTGAATCACAAGCCCACAGTAATCCTCATATTTATCTTTAGCAAATGTTCTTATCTTTTTTACATCTGTAATATTATATGTATCGGCCATATATTTTTTTACCCATGTATCTACAGGAAATACATCATATCTATTATAAGAAAATAAAAGTATACATGAAGCAACCTTTTCACCAATTCCTTTATTTTTCATTAAATAATTAAGTGCATCTTGTGAAGATAAATTATCTATATAGTCTAAATCTATTTCTTTATTTATTAATTTTTGTATAAATTCATAAATATATTTATCTCTAAAACCTACTTTTAAATTTCTATAATCCTGTGTAGTTACATCCTTTAAATCATGTAATTTTGGAAATAAATAATATACTTTATCTTCAAATATGACTTTTTTTCCATATTTACGTGAAATATCATCAAGTGAACTTGCTATTCTTGATACTTTATTATTTTGTGAGATTATATAACTTATAATACATTCAAATTTAGGTTGATTTATCATCTTTAATCCTTTACATGAATTTATTATTTCTTTTAAACTTTTATCAATCATTAAAAGATTTCTATTTAATACATCATAATCTCTATCTAAATCAAAATAATCTTTAATTATATTTTCTAAATTCTCTTCATTATTTGATTTAACTATTAAATTATTATTTATCATTTTTAAATTAACTATTCTATCACTTAAAATTACTGTATATGAATTATCATCTTCAATATAAAATCTAAATATTTGACCACATGTGATAGTGTCGTGTAAATTAATATTTATATTTTTTAATGCTATCATAACATCACCAACTATATTTTAACATAACATGAATATTTTTCATATCATTAAGAATAATAATTAATAGGAAAATATTTACAAAAATTATACACACTATTTTATATTTTATTTACTAAATCAAATAAATGTTATAAAATTATTACAATAAGTAGGTGAATTTATGGAATTATTTTATTTATGTATAAAAATTTTTTGTGGTAGATTAGTGGATGTAACATTATCTACTCTTCAAACTATGCTTCTAGTTAAGGGCAAGAGAAATTACGCAACTATTATTGGATTTATTGATGTATTTATTTGGTTCTTAGTTGTTCGAGAAGCTCTTAATACTGATATTAAAAGTATTTGGATTGCTTTTGCATATGCAGGTGGATATGCCGCTGGTACATTTACTGGAAGTAATCTATCAAAAAGAGTTATTAAAGGAACAGTTGGTGTTCAAGTTGTAACTAAGAATACTAAAAATAAAGTTACAAATGCAATCAAGGCATCAGGTTTTTCAGCCTCCGTCGTTGAGTGTAAAGGTATACATGAAGAAGACACTAACTATATGATTGGTGCTCAAGTTGATAATAAAAGATTAAATGAATTTAAATCATTAATTATGAATGCTGACAAAAATGCATTTATTACTGTTACTGAGAGTAAAGAAATATTAAATGGTTATTTTGGAAAATAAAAATTCTCCATATAAATGGAGAATTTTTTTTATTCAAGCGTTGAACTAAATATTATTATTAATATACCTAATATTATTCCTATTATGGATAATAATTTATTTTTACTATGAAGAATATGTGGTAGAAGTTCAAATGTTATTATATATATAAGCATTCCAAGTGTTATACATATTAAGCTGCCAATAACCATTTCACTTAACAAATTACTTATAAGCATCATAAGTGTTCCACCTATAAATGTTGAAATTACTACTAAAAAAAGTAATAACATTCTTTTTGGCTTTGATTCATTTTTAAGTGATACATATATTACCATTCCCATTGGAATATTATGAAGACCTACACCTAAAGCTATTAACAGTGATAATTTAGTAGAATCAAGTGACATACTATAAACAGCCATACCTTCAATTATATTATGAAGTATGATTGCAATAGATGATACTACACCTATATGAACAAGATTTTCTTTTGTACAATCGTGATGAAGTGAATGTTCATGATCATGTTCTGGAACAAATATATCAAGTACTTTTAATATAACAATACCAAGTAATATTAGCCCTATAATTATAAACCATGTCTTATATAAATTACTATCCTTAAATGTTTCAAATACCTCAGGTATTAATTCTATTAATACAAGTGAAAACATTGTACCAAGAGCAATTGATATTGATAATTGCTCTACTTTTTCATTATTATTTGTTAGTTTAATTACATATACACCTATTAAAATAAAAATACCAAGTATAAATGTTATAAATAAACCCATACTACCACCAAACCTTTGAGTGTATTATAGCAAAAAAAAGAGTAGAAATCTACTCTATATCTATTAATTTTTTATTTGATTGTATTTCTTTTTTTGGTACTGATATTTTCAATACTCCATTATTAAATGAAGCTTTAATATTTTCTTCATCAATATCACCTAAATAAAATGCTCTTTGACATTTACTCTTAAAGTGTCTTTCTCTTCTTAAATATTTTTTATCTTCATCAACTGAATCTTCTTTAGCTTCAGCAGTAATTATTATACTACCATCTTCAGCCTCTACTTTTATATCTTCCTTATCATATCCAGCAATAGTAGCCTCAACTACATATTTACCATCTTCTTCATAAATATCACATTCCATTTTTTCTCTTGGACGTCTTGGTTCAATGTCAAAAATATTTTCAAAAAATCTATCTGGTAACATACTATCATCTCCTTTTTTATTATGTACCATTTAATTTTTTTGATACCAAATTCAATTGTATTATCAATTGACACTATAATAATACCACTTATTTTAGCACTTGTCAATAGCGAGTGCTAATTTATTTTTATAAAAAACTAATGATTTCTCATTAGTTTATACTTCACTTTCATATAAATTTCTATAAAATTCAGATTTTTTCATAAGTTCTTGATGTGTTCCTACATCAATTATTTTACCATTGTCTACTACAAAAATTCTATCACAATCAATAACAGTAGATAATCTATGAGCTACTATAAGAATTGTATACTCACCTTTTAAGTTATCAATAGCATTACTTATTTCTTTTTGTGTTTCATTATCAAGTGCGCTTGTTGCTTCATCAAATAAAATAATTTCTGTTTTCATAAGAAGTGCTCTTGCTATTGCAAGTCTTTGTCTTTGTCCACCGGATAAAATAACTCCATTTTCACCAATCATAGTGTTATATTTATGTGGAAGTGACATTATAAAATCATCTATGCAAGCAAGTCTGCATGCTTCTCTTATTTCTTTCATAGTAGCATCTTGTTTTGCAAGTAATAAATTTTCTTTAATACTAAAATTAAATATATATGGACTCTGCGTAATTATAGACATATTATCCCTAATTGAATTACAAGTTAAATCATTTATATCATTGCCATCAAGTAAAATCTTTCCTCTAATTGGATGATATAGTTTAGCAAGTAAACTAAATATTGTAGACTTACCTGCTCCACTTTTTCCTACAAATGCAACTTTTTCATTTGGTTTTATTTCAAAATTTAATTTATTTAATATAATATTCTTTTTATCATATCCGAAAGTTATATTTTTAAACTGAATATGCCCTTCCATTTTTCCTGATTCAACTTCACCAAATTGTTCTTTTTTAAATTTGTTACTATCTATTATTTCAAATATTCTATCAGCTGCTACTTCAAACTTTTTATTATATTCAGTTAAATGTGTTACACCTGAAAGTAAATTCTTAACTTTACCTTGATAACTATATATTATTACAAATGTAGGAATAGTTAATAAATTATTGTTATATAAAATACACCCTATCATCAAAAATACTAAATCACTTAATGCATGCGAATTTGCTTCAATAAATGTATAAAATCTTTTAATATTTATTAATTTTCTTTCTTTGTCCATTGCTTCATTTATTCTATTTTCTGTTTGATTTAATACATTTTCACTTGCATTTAATACTTTAATATCACGCATTCCTCTAACTATTTCACCGATTAATCCAGTCTTTTTTTCATTTATAATTTTCAATTCCTTTTGCACTTCATAAAACTTTTTAACTCTAGTTTTATTAATTGAAAATATAGCTAAAGAAGTAATAATTGCATATACAAATAAATATTTATTTAAAATAAATATTGCTACTAATACACCTACATTAGTAATAACATAAGATGTCCAGTAAGAATATTCCATAAACATACCTGCAATTTCTGAGGTATCTTTATTAAGTCTATCAATAAATACTCCTGAAGATTTTTTATCTATTTCTTCTACTTCTAATTTTAATGTTTCTTTTGCAAGACTCATTTGTATATCTACTAAAGATTTTATATATATTTTTCTATAAAAGAATGATTTAAAGTAACTCATTAAATTACTAATAAAACAAAGACCAAATACTGCTAAAGCAGTTAGTATTAATTGATCCATTACTTTATCAGTTATATTAAGAATTATTTTAGCAGATACTAAAGGTAATATAATGCTTATAATAGCTTCTAATAAACTCACCAAAACATACCTTATTAAATATTTCTTACTCTTTTTCATAATTTTAAAAGTCTTTTTTACATTAACTATAAAATTACTATTTTTCTTTTTACTCATACTACCAACTCCCATTACTATATGTTAATTATAACATAAAAATTCCATTTCAAACACATTATAAACCTCCACTTAAGTGGAGAGTCAAGTATTTTTTTAAACTATTTTAAATTTCTTCATTATAAAAATTTTTTAATATATTCTTTTTATCTGGAAAGTCAGTATTTATTATTTTATTAATAAATTTATACCTATCAAATCTTACTTTTACTTTTTCGAATTTAATAGTTCTATCTATTTCTATAATCATATATGATACATATTCATCATATGAACAACCCGAACTTTCTACAATTTCAATATTAGAAAGTTCACCTATTTCTTCAATAATATCTCCACTTATTCCATTAACTTCATTAGCATCAAAGTTTTTATGAAGATGACCAATAATATAAATAATATTTGGGTTATTATATTTGATCCATAGATTTATATCATTTTTTAAATTATTTTCTTCAAATGGTTGTTCTAATTTTTCATCTTTAATCAAGTAATGACATAATATTATTTCTTTTTCACTATTATTCTCATACGATATATTTACTTTATAATATAATGGACATGATTTAATAAAATTAACTTCCTTATCTGTAAGGTTACTTTTAGTCCATTTGCAGTGTTCTTTTTCTTCACCTTCAATAGATTTATCAATATCCGTTCCTCTTAATAAATAAAGTTCGTGATTACCTAGAATTGTTTTTATATTATTTTCCATAAGTACATCTATGCATTCTTTTGAATTAAGGCCTAAATCTATGGTATCACCAAGGCAAAATATGTCATCGACATCCTTTTGTTTTATATCATTTAAAATAGCATTTAGTCCTTCAATATTACCATGAATATCTGTTATTATTGCATATTTTTTCATACATTCATCACCTACATTTTCTTATTTGCTTCTTTATCTTTTAGCAAATTATTTTCTTGTGCATATTTTTCTACTGCATCTAATGACTTTGATATTAATTCATCATTAAGTTCAACACCTAATATATCTAGTGCTTCAGAAAAATTCATACTATCTACTTTTCTAAATTCTTCATTTAATCTAAGTACATCTTCTTTATCTAAATTATAAAGTGAATAATACGCTAGTAATGCGCCGATAAAATATCTATAGTGACTATTGCATTTTGATGCTAAATAATATTTAAATTTTGAAGGTTCTTTTTCTCTTTCATCTTGCTTATTATATTCTTCTTCACACCTTTCAAATCTTTCTAGTATTGAAAGTAAGTTTTCTTTATGCTGATTCTCAGATAATTTTGAATAATTTATATATTCAAAATTATTGTCGTTAAATCCTCCTAATGTTTCATATGTATACATGTAAAAACTTTCAAAATCTAAAAAATCTGCACATTTTTTTAAATCATATAGTCTAAATGCTAAATTTAATCTACTAGGATCTACACCTTGTTTTTTTAAATATTCATATGTATATATTTCAAAATAACTTGATATATATTCAGTTAATAGATATCTTGCGGTACTATTAGATTCATTAGTTCTATGAAAATATTCATGTACTAAAACTGCAACTGCGTCATAGTTGAATGTTTCATCAATGTATATATTATCCATTTCTGGTATACGAGTATTATCCTCATCAGCCTTGTAGTAAGGATAAAATACTGATTGACCAAATTTGCTTCTTTCTTCTAATGGTATATCTAATCTTTCATAATTAAAATCTAATATACCACTATCTATTAATTTATTATAATCTTCTAAATATTCTGGTTTTATTTCTTTTATTACCTCTTTTGCCTTGTCATATACTTCCATAAAAGTAAAGTTTTCATCAATTGATGTAATTTCTAAATTGAAGTTATCTAATAAATTCAAAACTGCTACGCTTAGGTTTCCAAGCAAATTTAAATTATTAAGTAAAAATGAATCATTAAGTAAAAGCCCTAAACATAATTCATTATAGTACCAGTTTAATTTCTTATATTGATCATCTGTTATTACTACTTTTTTATTATCATCGTTTGACATATTATCATCCTCTATTTCTATAATTATTTTATCATATTTATATAGATTTACATATTATTTTGACTTTTAGTTTACAAAAAAAGAGCAACCTATTTGCTCTAATTCATTTTTAATACTAATTTTTTAGCATTCTTATTTTCTAATTCTTGCTGTTTTTCTACTAATAATTCCTTTTTTATATTATATAAATAATATTTTTTTACCCTTATATTTCTCATTATAATATACTACTTAGATCAAAGTATTTTTTAACTTGTTTATCTATTGTTGGATAAACATTATATTTACCTACTTCCTCTAAGTTTTCCCCCATTTCAATATTTTCTATCACTTCAAATTTATCCACTATTAAGTTTCCATACTTTTGATTTAGATTTTCTATATTTCTTGATATAACATATACTTTATTATTATCAACTAATGCATTATCAAGTAAATCATCAAATTCCATTATTTTTTCAAGTGAATCGAAATTATCTAGAATGTAATTAAATGTATTATTACTATTAATCACTTCACTTATAACTACACTTGTAAGTTTTTTATAATCGTTATTACCAATTACAAATATAACAGTCTTACCATCAATATTTGATAAGTCAATGTCATTAGTACATAATAGATTTAATAAATTATCTGTTGATAAATATTTAGTTAATTCCATCTTTAGTACTGAAATTATTCCTCCCCTAGTGTCATTTGGAGAATTTACTGTACTAGATAAAAATGTATATTCAGGACTTACTAAATCTAAATTATTAACATATGCTCTAAATTTATCTATGCTTTCTTCTACTTTAGATATCATTATATGCACACTTGCAAGATTAATTTCATCGACACTGCCTTCTTTAAATAAAGTAAGTATTAATCCTGTTAAATAGCTAGATGCTGAGTCTGTCCAAAATGGATCCATAATATCTTGTTTATGCATAATATTTTTTGAAAAATTATTAATAAGTTTAATTGCAATATCTTTATTACCATTTTTGTATAATCTATATGGCATTAATAAAGGATTAAATCCGTTTGAATTAATTGGACTTTTAAAATTAATAACTTTTACATTATATCCATTATTAATTAATTTTTCAGCATAAGTTTTATAATATTCTTCTTTATTATCTACAATAAATAAATTTTCTTTTCTTTCAATTATTTTGTCTACTTCATTAAACATTATTCCAGTAGTTTTACCTGTTCCTATTTTTCCTAAAATTAAATTTGTATTTTTCATAAATTACCTCCATACTTTCTTTTTAATATTATTTTCTTCTTTCTGTTTATTTCGATTTAAAATAATTTTACCGTTAACAATATTACTTCTTAAATAGTCTATTTCTCTAATTTTATCTTGCATCTTATCCATTTCTTCAAATAGTTCTTTTTTCTTTTTTAACATAATATTATCACTAAAATTATTCCAATAATCTTTTATCTCTTCTAAAGAAAATGATGCATCTTTTAACTTAAGTATTATTTCTATATCATTAAGTTGCTCATCTGAATAATATCTATATCCTGTGTATAAATCTATATCCACTGGCTTAAATAGATTAATTTCATCATAATATCTAAGTGTCTTAACACTTACACCACATTTTTTAGAGAAATCTCCTATTTTATAAAGCATGCTTCCTCCTTTCTGACTAGAGTATAACATTACAGTTAACTGGAAAGTCAAGTTAATTTTATTATAACATATTTTAAATAAAAACTAATGATTTCTCATTAGTTATTGTTCATCAACAACTTTTGATATTTCAGTTGTTATTTCTTTAAATTTTTTCTTAATTAGTATGCAGTCAACTATATCAAATAATGCATACACACATATTATTATTCCAAGTGTTTGTGTTACTATTTTAGCTCCACTTATTGGATTTATTATAAAATATCCACCACAAACTATTGTAACAATAGAAAATATGAATGTTATTATCCAAGTTTTCTCATATTGATCTTTTAGATTAAATGATAATTGAAATTTATTAATACCATTTATAATCATCCATACTCCTATAAATACTGGTATTAAAACCATAAGCATATTTTCATTTAACAAAAACATAAGTCCACATACTATTGAAAATATTCCTGAAATAAGGCCAATACCGCTTGTTATATCACTTTTTCGATATCTAAAGAAATCAGCTACTGGAAGTACTCCTATTATTAATAATATAATTCCTAATACTGTTGATATTGATTTTATAAAACCTTCTGAATTAAACACTAAAAACAATCCAAATATAAATAATAAAATTGATGTTATTAAAGATGCTCTAAAAACTCTTCTTAACATACTATCACTACCTTTCTTTATTAATTATAACATATTAAATCATTATTTTTTCATAAATATTCATATCTTTATATTTGATAATATTTCCCTCATATATTTTATTTAAATTTTTCATTTTTACAAAATCCATTGGTTTGACTACATCTTTAGTTTTTGAAAATAATTTAACATTATCATCTGATAAGATTTTGTATATAAATTCAGAACAATAATATTTTTTTCTATTTAATTTTTTATTAAAGAGTGCAAATATCAATCCCAAAAAATTATATCCTTTACTCTCATTGCCATATTTATTTAGTAATTGTTTTATATTTTTGTATTGATTATTGCTTACACTAAGTTCATAAACTACTATTTGAGATTTTTTATTTAGAGTATAAACTCCTTCATATATACTTTCATTTTTGTAATTACCTGAAAAAGGCCATCTAGTAAATGTCCTTCCTATCGCATACATATCTGTACACTGCTTATCAAAAGATATAGATATATGAGAATATTTATCTTTAGTAACTATTTTTATTATTCTCGATAATATTGTATAATTTTGTGACAACACTAAATATATTTTCTTTTTCATACTTACTCCTATAATTGATTATAATATAAAAAGTAACCTTTATGGCTACTTTTTAATAATTTCATTATCTTCTTTACATCTACTTATCTCTATTTTTTATATACGCAATAGCTAAAAAAAATATGAATAAGAATATAAACGGTAATATAAATTCCATACTGCTATATATTATTCATATATTATTAATTTGTTACTTATTTTTCTTTAATAAATCTCTTATTTCTTCAAGTAATATTGCTTCATCTGATTTTACTATTTGTGGTGTTGCTTCTACTTCTTTTTTCTTGCCAATATCCATTAATTTATTAACTCCTTTAAGAATTATAAACAATACAAATGCTATAATTAAAAAGTTAATAACTGATGTAATAAAATCACCATATCTTATATATTGTCCACCATATATTCTTATTCTTCCGCCAAATTCAGCACCACCAATACCATTTATAAGTGGATTAATGAAATCATTAGTTAAAGCTGTTACTATACCAGTAAATGCGCTACCTATAATAACACCTATAGCCATGTCCATTACGTTTCCCCTTAATATGAATGATTTGAATTCATCAAGAAGTCCCTTACCTTTTCCTTTTAAGTTTTTTACTTTTTCACTTGTAGTACTTTTATTATCCATACTCATTCCTCCTATTAGCCTGATTATATCATAATTTAATTATTTTTTGCAATATTATGAATAAAATATGATATAATTTAAATGTGTCCTCGTAGCTCAGTTGGATAGAGCGATCGCCTCCTAAGCGATAGGTCAGCAGTTCGATCCTGCTCGAGGACGCCATATATAATAAAAAAAGATTATTTTTATAATAATCTTTTTTCTTTTATAATCCCATGGATTGATATTCACTAACATCTTCATATTCACTTGTTAATACAGTTTTTCGATTTTTCTCATCTATAGTAGTTAATGGGTTTGCATAGTATCTTCCATTAATTCTTACAGCTGCACTCATTACTCCGTAACCCATTATTAACTCTTGTAACTCATTAATATATTCTTCATTATTAATTCTTCCTTCTTGTAGTTCCTTTTTAAGATACGAATCATATATTTCTAATATAAATTTACTTATTTTTCCTATTAGCATAACAACTGTCTTTTTATTATAATCATTAACATTAAATCTATTATCTTGAGTCAAATCCCCAATTTTACTTAAATTTGTTAAAAACTGCATTATTTCTTCTTCAGAAATATATTTTTTAAGTTCTTCTATTAAACCTAATAAATTAGCTTCAAAATAACACTTTGTCATGTTAGGACCCACTATTTTTTCTAATATACTCGCTATTGAATAATAGTATGGATACCCAACTGTATAGTTATTAAAATTTCTTTTGGATAATACATCTGTAAAACCTTCATTAAGTTCATCACCTATACTTCTATTAAAAAAGCCTATATGTTTAGAATCTATTGTACTCGACATATGAAATAATTCATGATATAGAATTCCTGATTCCGTTTCAATAGCACTCGGTATATGAAATAATTCATGATATATAGTTCTTACTTCCTCTTCAATGCCTATATCTATAGTATTAGAAAATGGTTTATACAGACCTCCTGCATCCTTTAATTTTTTCTTTCTAACAGTTAAATAGCTTAAATTATGATATAAATTTTTTAAATATTCTTTTGGATAATTTTTTTCTAGTGTTTTTACAAAAAAATCAATTTTTTCATTATAGTCACTTAATTCTTGTTTTACTCTAGGTCTTATCTTCTTTAGTTCTCCTGGAAGAGTTACTTTTTTGATACTCACCGCTTTTGGTAATTTTGGGTCTTTACTTAATTTATATTTTCCTCCGACAACTTTATTCGCTGCTACAATAGAAAAACCAATTACAACGCCAGCAGCATATTGTCCCATTTCAGTTAAGATTTCAATAAAAGTCATTTTTCTTCACCTTCCCCCAATTTTTCTATAACTTTCGCAATTTCTTCCCATTCTTCATTGGTGCTTACTTCATCTATTCTAGTATCATCATCTGGATAATAAATTGCTGCATAAACATTAGTACTATTGTCAGAATTTTTTTCTTCATTTTCGTCCGTATATAAGACATAATTCTTACCGGTTCTTTCCATGTAAAAAACGCATAAAATTTTATACTTTATTTCTTCTCCATCAATAGTTGTAATCGTTAAATAATTATCTTCCATATTATCACCTACTTTAATATTAACAAAACTAAGTCATATAAGTCAACTGTGTTAACACTTATGTGTAAATTAAAAGATTCAAATTGTTAATTTGAACCTTTTTTTAATGCTTTTATCATTTTCTTCCATAATTTATTACTTGAATAATTAAGTATACCCTCTTTATATATTCTAAGTCCATATTTTATTAAGAAATATATTACTACTATCATAAGTAGAATTGATAGTATCATATCCTTTACATCTATTACACCAGAGAGCAAAAGTGATGGGGATAATATAGCAGATATAAATGGTATATATGAAATTATTCTTATAAATACAGCTCCTTCAAACATAGGACTCATTATAGCTAGATAAAATCCAACAAGTAATATTACCATTATAGGTGTTTGAAGTTGTTGAAAATCTTCCATGTTTGTTGTCATGGATGCAAGTATTCCAGCAAGCAATGAATAACCTAGTATTGTTATTAGCATTAAAAGTAATACAAGTGGAATATAACTAATAATATTATTAAGGACACCTGTTGATACTAGCGTATCTTTTACTTTAGAAATTGTGCCATTACCTATACCATCCAATCCTTCAAAATTTATTCTAGTACCGCCTCTAATTAATGCTCCTATTAATGAGTATAAACCAAGCAGTAAGCATTGCATTATTACAAAGAAGTTGGCTGCAAGCACTTTTGAAAAGAAATGTGTTTTCGATGAGACATTTGATATTATTATTTCCATACTTCTAGTTGATTTTTCTTCATTTATTTCAGCACCTATCATTTGAACGATTAAAGTTATAAGCATGAAAAATGGAAATATTATTATAGGTGTAATTATACTCATTATATATTTCATATTTTCTTCGGATTCACTTTTATCTTTTTGAATATATACTCTTTCAACATTAACCGGACTACTTAATTTAGCAAGTGCTTCTTGACTTATATTCAAATCTTCTATTGCTAATATTTGTTTTGATGAATTGATGGCTGATACGATCAATTGATGAAGATTAGCATTCATGTACCCATATGATATTAGTTTAGCATCAATTATATTATCTTTAGATTCATCTATTACAATTGCTATATCTTTATCTTTTTTTATTTTCTTTCTTGCTTCTTTTTCAGTATCAACTTTTTTTATTTTATATTTTAATCCAGTATCTATAATTGATTCTTGACTATCCATTGTCATCTTTAGTACTTCATATGTTTTTTTAGTGTTATCAATTACCATTATATTATTAACCTTATTAAAGTTGCCACCAAATAATAATATTATTCTATCAATATTAAATAAAGCTACTAAGGCAATGAGCATTAAAATATTTACAATAATAAATGTCTTAGTCTTTATCTTTTTAAGTAAACTTTGTTTTACTAAAAACCAAAATTTTTTATTCATTTTTAGCACCTACCTCTTTTGTAAATATTTCATGTAACGAAAGCTCAACGACTTCAAACTTGATTACATTTTTACATTTACTAACGTAATCAAATATACCTTTAGCATCTTCCTTATTATCTATATTAACTTCAATTTCATCACCTTTAATAATAACAGATTTAACTCCTTTTAATTTAGATAATTCGGATTTAGTTACATCTGCTTTTATTAGAATTTTTCTTTCATCATATCTATTTTTTATTTCCTTCAAGCTTCCTTTTAATATAGTTTTGCCTTTATTTAAAATAAGTAGTTTTTGGCAAAATAGTTCAACATTATTCATTTGATGTGATGAAAATATAATAGCTGTTCCCTCTTCTTTCAAATAATTAATTGCATCAATAAACATATTTACATTAATAGGATCAAGACCTGAAAAAGGTTCATCCAAAATAAGTAACTTAGGTTTATGTATAACTGCAGATATAAATTGAATTTTTTGTTGGTTTCCTTTTGATAATTCCTTTATTTTTCTATCTTCATAGTCTTCTATTTCAAATTTCTTAAGCCATATTTTTAATTCTTTTAAAATATCTTCCTTTTTCATTGATTTAAGTGTTCCATAATATATCATTAACTCTTTAACAGTAAGTTTTAAAAGTAAACTTCTCTCCTCTGTTAGAAAACCAATTTTATCAGTTACATCGTAATCTATTTTTTTATCATATAATGTTATTTCACCTTCATTTGGATCAAGCAAATTCATTATCATTCTAAAAGTTGTAGTTTTACCAGCGCCATTAGCACCAAGTAAACCAAATATTTCACCTTCACCCACCTCAAACGATAAATTATCAACGGCTTTTTTATCACCATAATATTTTGTTACATTCTTTACTCTTAACATAATCTTACTCCTTATCTAATGGATTCATAACTGTTATACTGACATTATTAAAATTAAGCATGCCTATATATTTCACATATTCGTTATAGTTCAATTCTTTATGTTTTATGAATACATCTTCTCTGATTGTCTTACTTTCATAATATTCATCATATAAATATCCCATTATTGATGAAGTAGTTGTAAAATAATAGACAAACTGTGAAATTAAATTTTTCTTAATTAAATCAAATAATTCCTCAGATAAATCCAAATTATCAAAGTTATTTTTTATTTCTCCTATTACTTTATCTTCATAATCAGATGACACAGTAATATTAATTATTGCATAATCATTATATTTACTAACACCAAACCCTATATTACCATGTATTAATTTATCCTTTTTTAATTTTAAATTTAAATTAGACATTTTACTAAAATTACTTATTAATAATATCCTAATATATGCCCCCATCTTGTCTATGTCATATTTACTATCATCCAATCTAAATTTTATTGCATAGCCTATATGAGGTTTAGTAACATTATCTTTAAATGTATCATATTTTTTATTTACTTCTTCTACTTCTTCTTTTTTCTCAATAACGATATCTTTTTGTTTTGGAAATTTTTTCTTTCTTTGATTTTCCCTTACAAAATCAATTATTTCCTCCTCATCTACATTTGATACAATAATAAGGGCCATATTACTAGGATTATAAAAAGTATTATAACATCTATATAAATCTTCTTTTGTAATGCTGTAAATATCTTTTTTTGTACCGACAATAGATTTGCCATATTCATAATTAACAAATAAATTATCTAACATTCTCATTTTAAATGTTCTATACGGATTATCAAGTGTCATTAATCTTTCTTGATTTATTATTTCTTTTTCTTTTTCGACATTTTGATCTGTAAAATATGGACTTTGAACATAATCAATTAAAAATTCAAGATTTTCTTTTACATTTTCTACACCTGAAACATAATATGCAGTATAGTCATAATTAGTAAATGCATTACATGAACCTCCAAGCGAAGAAAATTTTTCCATTACACCTGGACCATTTTCTTGTTCAAACATTTTATGTTCTAAAAAGTGTGCAATACCTTTTGGAAACTTATGCATTTTATCTTCATTTATTGGTATGAAATTATCAATTAATGCACCATAATTAGTTATGAAATAATGACTGAAAGTATTATAATCTTTTTTTAAAACAAATATATTTAATCCATTTTCTAATTGTTCATGAAATACTACTTCATTCATTCCTTGTATATTAATCTTTCTCATCAGTATCTCCTTTAAGCATATATACTACATTTAGCACGATCTTCTTTGATAATTCTATTATTTCTTCTTTTTTTACGCTGTTCAAATGTTCCATTCTTTCATCTATATCATCTGATTCAAATAGTACATTTCCTTCTTTTAAATAAAGTATTGAATCATTGTAATCTTCAAATTGTTTTAGGGCCCTTCTCCTAAAAACAATCGCTTCATTAAATTCTTTATCACTTATATTACCATTTTTCATTTTCTTAAGTTGTTCATCTATTAATTTTTTTACTTTTTCTTTATTTTCATAACTAATGCCGGATTGAACTCTAACTACTCCACTTCTGGATATAGTAGATCCAATATCGTAACACAAAGAATTCTCTTCTCTTACTACCTTAAATAATTTAGAATTATCACTTCCACCAAAAATTCTATTAAATATAGGAAATATAACATTCTTTTCTCTTTTAGTTGCATTTAATATTTTATAAAGCATAACTAAAATAGATTGAT
Source organism: uncultured Eubacteriales bacterium (assembly GCA_900320735.1). Classification (GTDB taxonomy): domain Bacteria; phylum Bacillota_I; class Bacilli_A; order RF39; family UBA660; genus CAG-433. The sequence continues at coordinate 28,911 of ONTJ01000023.1, read as the reverse complement.
TGTTTGTCTCTATATCTTCTTTTTCTTTTAATTCTGGTTTATCAGTAAATGTAATTGACCTAGAATAATTATCATTTTTAAATACCTTACTATCTAAATTTTTATTTATTATTTTTAAAACATTATCATCATCAAATGATCCAATCATAAATATATTTGCATTTGCACTTTTAATTAAATCATTATAATAAGTAACCATATTTTCTCTAGTAATATTATCTAAATCCTTAGCATAACCATTAATATCATATTTTAAAAACTCATCATCCATAAGTAAGTATGCATTATCAACTGCATACTTATTTTTATTTTCTTTCTGAGATTCATAATATAATTTGGCACTGCTAATTGCTAAATCATAATTTTCTTTTTCAAACTTTTTATCTATAATATTAGGGTAAAAAATGGTATCAAAAAAATAAGTTAGTGCTTTTTTTAATAATCCATCTTCTGTATATCTATCTTCTAGTACTTCCATATCAAAAGTAGTCACAATTGAATTTCCAATTATGTCGTTTGAAACTACTAAACCTGAATTATATAATTTTGACACTTCTCTTGTTACTTCCACTTCATTTTTCAGTTTTTTGGATGATGTGGTTAATAATTTTCTAAGTATAAAATTTTTTGTCAAATTTTCCTTATTAAATTCATTTATTAAAACAAATGATATATATATACTTTTAAATCTATTTGTTTTGATAAAATGAGCATTATAACCATCAAATTCATATTTCTTGTAATCCATATTTTATCTCCTTTCTTATAGTTTTGTTTTTTTATTTTAAAGTATACTTTCTAATGCTAGAATAGTCATTTTATCTAAAGAATTTTGTCTTTCGATTGCACTAAGTTCTTCTTTTTTATAGTGTGAATCTACTACTGTTAATAGGCATGCTGCCTTTTTGTTAAATAATTTAGCAATATAAAATATTGCAAATGATTCCATTTCAGCGGCAATCATATTTAAATTTTTAGGTAATCTATCTAAATATTGATTTATATCTGTCATGTACCAGTCAAAACAATCAGTTGAACATACATTACCTTTTCGTATTTGGATATTTTCTTTTTTTGATATTTCTTCTATTTTGTCATTTAACTCTTTTGATGAAGATATTACATTTACGTGTTCGTTATTTAATGTATATGAAAAATTACTCTCAGTATAACTGTTATCTACTAATATTATATCAAGTAAATCTATATCTTCTTTATATGCTCCACATGACCCAAGTCTGATTATATTTTCTACACCATAAAATTTGTAAAGTTCATAAACATATATCCCAGCGCTTGGCATACCCATACCATGTGCCATAACACTTACTTCCTTACCTTTATAGTATCCTGTGTAAGCACAAATACCTCTTATATTATTTACTAATCTTACATTTTCTAAATATTTTTCTGCAATTGCTTTTACCCTTAAAGGATCTCCAGACATTATTACTGTCTTTGCAATATCGCCAAAATTTGCTTCATTATGTGCTGTTGCCATTTTCTCACCATCCTACATATATAATTATAACATATAAAAAATGATAAAACATTTTATTTTTATATTTCAATATATATATTTGCCATAAAACAAAAAAATTCCACTAAAAAATTGAAAAAAGAATGATTTTTTAATCATTCTCTTCATCTAAAGCTACTAAAACTTCTCTTGGTTTAGATCCATTTTGTGGACCAATTATTCCTCTTTCTTCGAGTAAATCTATTATTCTAGCTGCTCTATTATAGCCTAATTTATATTTTCTTTGAAGAAGCGATGCAGATGCTTTACCTGATGTTATTACGAATTCTACTATTTCATTATATAGTGGATCATCATTATCCACATCATCCTTATCTATGGCAGTTTTTTCTTCTCTTCTGTCCAAATCCATAAATTTTTCATCATAAACAGCTTTTTGTTGTGATATACAATAATTAACTATTTTAAGCACATCATCCTCAGATATAAATGCGCCTTGTATTCTTGTCATTGTAGTAGCACCCATTGGGTCAAATAACATATCACCTTTTCCTAATAGTTTTTCGGCTCCTGCGGAATCAAGGATTGTTCTCGAATCTATTTGAGACGAAACAGCAAATGCTATTCTTGATGGTATATTAGCCTTAATTATACCTGTGATTACATCAGTTGATGGTCTTTGAGTAGCAACTATTAGATGAATTCCAGCTGCTCTGGCCATTTGAGTAATTCTCATTATCGAATCTTCAACTTCTTTTCTAGCAACTACCATAAGGTCTGCAAGTTCATCTATTATTACGACAATATATGGTAATAATGGTAATTTTGATTCTTCAGGTAAATTTTTATTTTTTTCTCTTAAATAATTATTATAGCCTTCTATATTCTTAGTTTTACTATCTTCAAATTTATCATACCTATCCATCATTTCTGCAACTACTCTTTGAAGTGCAGCAGATGCCTTTTTTGGGTCAGTTATAACTGGCATAAGTAGATGTGGTATTGCATTGTACATAGAAAGTTCAACTTTTTTTGGATCTACCATTATAAGTTTTACTTCATCAGGTTTAGCTCTCATAAGTATAGAAGATATAATACAATTTACACATACTGACTTACCTGAACCAGTTGAACCAGCAATAAGTAAATGTGGCATTTTATTTATATCCATAAATTCAGGTTCACCCATTATATCTTTTCCTAATGCTACTCTTAATTTATTATCAGATTTATACTGTGGAACATTAAAGAAACCAACCATTTCTCTAAATGACACTCCAACTGCTACTTTGTTTGGAAGCTCTACACCAACTGTATTTTTACCAGGTATTGGTGCTTGTATTCTTACATCAGTTGCAGCTAAAGCAAGTGCTATTTCACTATTAAGTGATTTAATTTTATTCATTTTTGTTCCAGATTTTACATCAAGTTCATATTGTGTAATTGATGGACCTACATGTACTTCTTTTACTTTAGCAAATACCTCAAAATCATTAAGTACACTTTCAAGTCTCTTAATATTATCTCTTATAGTAGCTTCATTTTCTTTAGTGTCTATTTCATTTTTCTTTGCTTTGGATAATAGATTTAACGAAGGCAACTTATAATTTATATAAGTATTACTTGCGCTTTCAGTTTTTACCTCTTCCTTACTTTCCTCAGGTTCCTCAATATTTGGATGAGTTAATTGATTTATTGAAGATATCTTGATTTTTCTTTTTTCAATATCTTCATCATCTACATCACCATCATATTCTTCAAGACCTTGTTCATCATCATCTTCTTCATATTCACTTTTTCTTCTTAGTTTCTCCCTAATCCATTCATATGAATCGGATATAGATAAATTTGAAATAAGTAATACTCCAATTAGCATTATTACGCTAATTACTATAATACTACCTGTTCGTCCCAAAAGATAATTAAATATATATATGAAAAATGAACCTATTATTCCTCCACCTGAATAAACTGTTTTAGTATTAATACACTTAAGTATTTCATCTATCGTTAATTTCATCGTATCAACAAAATTAGTATTATCACTTATATAATTTAAATGTGCAAGTGAAAGAAGTCCAATTAAAAATATATACAATCCTATCATTCTAGAGCTAAAATATCTAGGTTTATCCCTCTTAATAAGCATATAACCACCAAAAATTAAAAGTAATGCTAGAACAATGAAATCAAATGAGCCCATTAGAAACATCGCAAATCCTTTTATTATTTTACCCAAAATATTAGCCTTGAATCCCAAAAATCCTATAATAGATATAACTATAAATATTATTCCTTTTATCTCGATTGGATATTTAAACCCATTAGTTTCTCTATTTTTTCTTCGTTTTTTCTTAGCCACTTACAACACCTCTGATCATATATATATTATATTATATCATAAATAAATATTAAAAAAAAGAACTTTTAAAAAGTTCACTGTTTACACTTATTATTTTGACTTAATAACTCGTCAAGCGAAACTATATTATAGCCTCTTGACAATGCATAATTTAATGACAATTTAATTTTTTCATAATCATTTGAGTCTATTGCAATTATCGCACCATTTTTTAAAGTTTTTTTAACATTATCAAAGATGTCATTCTTAATATAATCAGTTTTTATTGTCTTCATATTATAATCACTACATACCCTTAGATATTCATCATTTTTATCTTCTAATATACAATAATTTGGCATATTCGAAGAATTACTTTGAATCAAGTTATTTGCAAAAAGCATATATCTATCAATATATTTAGAATCCTTACCGAGATAATATATATTACTTTCTTTAGACATAAATTTTATAAGTAATGTATTATTTTCTAAAAAATCTTGATCAATAAAATAATTTACTTTTATATTTTTATTTTTAATATAGTTCATAATATTTTCATCTATATTGTCCCTTATGATAAATAAAAAACTAACTTTCTTTTCAAGTTTATTTCCACCTACAATATATTTATCTTTAATTTCTCTATTTTCTACTTCCTTCATTACTAATAACTCATTTTTAAATTCACCATAATTTTTCATTTTTTCATAGCTCTTTTTAACATCAATTTCGCAACCATTTAGTCCAGTGATATATTCATCATTATTTATCACAGGTTTTATCACTTCTTTTGTATTGCTATCTTTAATATTATTAATTTTCAGCATTATAGGATCCTTTGATTTAATTATATTACTTACTTTTTCTGTATAAAAAAAACTAAATCCCGTAAATAATAATATTCCAAACATTTCAAATATTTTTTTCATATTTTCACCAGTATAATTATATTAATAAAAAAAGAAAATAATTACTTAGAATAACTATTTTCTTTATCATTTCTAATATCTAAATTATATTTGTAATTATATGAACTTGGTACAAATACTTTATTTTTTCCATCTACGTTTATCACCTTTGAATTATCTGGAATATCATTGATATTGCCACTATAAGGTACATATACCATTCCATCAATAATTTGTGATTTTGAATATAAACTATTATCAAAAGAATACTTTTGATAGTTATAACTAGTAGCTAAGTTATCATCTAGCATATTGATTTGATATTTAAATTCACTATATTCTTTTATGTATAGACTATTTTCATTATTTAATACCATATTATCTAATCTGCTAGTTACCATATTATAATATTTAGTATATGACTCTATTACATTTTGGCAATTCTGTCTTATATCATCATTTTCAATTTTTTGATTTCTAACAGCATATGCCCATTCAACTAATAATTCATCAGGGGCATTATATATATCATATGAATTTGTATATACAACAACATTTGCATCTTCCATACCTTGTCTATATCCATTATTATTTCCATTTTTATAGCCTATACGCGCACTTAAAACTGTGGTTGCTCCAAAAGCTGCACCTATTATTTTTCTTTTGAATTTTCTTAATTTTAATTCTCTATTTTTAGAATATTCTACTCTTTTATCATGAATTAAATCAGAAACTTGTTTTAGATATTCCCCTTTTTTATTTAATTCTTCTTGAATTTCAAATTCTTGTATTAAATCATCTTTCACAGCAAACCCTCCTAGTCATTATATGCCTGTAAAATTTTATTATGTATTCCAGGTTCCACATAATCTATTGCATTCATTGTAACTTCAAGTGCTTTTTTATATTCACCCTTAAAGAATAATTTTTCAGCTAGTATTAGGCCTTCATTTACCTGCTTACTTTCTGTTCTATATCTATTTCCATATACTATTGTTTCTTCTAACATAGATATAGTTTTAAGTAAATTATTTGTTGTATTAAAGACTTTAAATACTAAATCTCTTGCTGTATCTACTCTTATATTCAAAGTATCTATATTAATTGGTTTTTTATTAAGTTCTTTTTGTATTTCTTTAATAGCATCTGATGCATCCTGTAGTTCAACAAAATAATTATCTGGAATTACAGGAATATTATAAAGTCTTATTCTTGTTTTTGCTTTTTTAAGAAGATTTTTTATATTGTCTAATTGCTCTCTGGCTCTTATTTCATCATCTTTCATGCTACCGATTGTCTTTAAATCATAGTTTAGTGTTTCCTCAAGTTTAGATACCTTAATCATAAGAAAATCAAGTTCTTTAACCATTTTAGAATATGCAAATGAATGATTTTTATTACAATCCATTAAATTATTATAACTGTCTTTTATTCTCCTTGTTTCATCATTAATTATATTAAGCCTTTTTACATCCTCATCGGATAGATCATATGTTGTCTTTAATGATGTTAATTGTCCCATTAAATTACTTATTATTTTATTTGTTCTAATTAATTTTGCCTTAAATGTTTTTATATTAGATTCAAATATTTTTTTACATGATTTTTCATATTCAAAATCATTATATAACGAGTCATAATAATTTATTATTGTCTTAAGTTCAAAAGTAACATCCTCAAGATTAAGTACTTTAACTCTATCAAGGATATCTTTTAATTTCTTTTCTGTTTCTTTTATATTGTATTCAACATTTAAATAATCAAGTTGATACATGTCAGCAGTCATCTTTATATATATATTGGATATATCTGCTATTTTATTTGGAATAAGTTCATTACACATTAATAATATAGTTGGTATTTCCTTGATAACATAGCCAATATGTTCAATCATTTCAGTAATACCCTTAACAATATAATTTATTTCGTCATAATCCTTTTTTTCCATGACGATTTCAAATTCTTGAAATCTTTTTTCAATATTTTCAAATTGAAGTTCAATTTGATTATTAACATTTTTATATTCTTCTTTAGAATTTTCATATGTTAATTTTATATTTCTATATTCGTTTTTTAATTTTACTATTTGATTTCTATTCTTCTCTTCGCTTAGTGTTATTTCCTTTATCTCACCTAAAAGAGAGTTTGTCTTTTCTCTTACCTTATAGATTCTAAGTTCTATATCGGCAAGTTCAGTTCTTAATTTTTTATAGTCTTTGGAATCTAAATATGAATCAGCTTCAATAAGCATATCTGTAATTTCAGGAATAGATGTATTCCTAATATCATCAAATCTCCTTTGCCATGTATCATATTTATTTTTTAATTTGTCATCTCTAACCAATGCTTCTACTTTTGAAAGTTCATTAAGTATTGGCGCATTTATTATTAAATTTTTCTCTTTTTCAAGTTCTTCTATTGAATTTCTTATTTTTTTATTTTGTTTAGAAGTTTTTGCAATGAAAATCACTATTAAAACAGCTACAACTATTATATATGCAGTAATGATAATTAATGTCTTATTCACTCTATCACTTCCCTACTATAAAATATTTTATCACAAATTATTACATTTTAAAACTTATTTCAACATTTTTGTAAAAAAAATATTGATTGCCTAAAATCAATATTTTAACTATTTCTTCGCATTGATATTATTGCTTTTATTTTTTTCAAATCAAGTAAATTCAAATCGAGTAATTAAAATTATCATTATTGATAAACACTTAGCATCATCAAAACTAGCTTAATTATATACAATTCATGTGATATTTTCAGTAAAAAGCGATATATTTTGTTGACTTAAATATATTTTATGTTATAATTAATACTGCAAACATTTTGTAGCGTTTTTTGAAGTATATAATGTGTTAATTACGTTTAGCATTATAAGTATTGTGCCCTTTATAGCTACGCACAAGAACATATTAAATATTAACACCCTATTGCTGGCAAAAAATACTAAAAGTTTGAAATATTTAGTAAAGGAGGAAGGAAAATGTCAAGATACACAGGACCAGCTAACAAAAAGAGTCGTAGAGTTTCATTTTCTACACTTGAAAATGGTAAAGATTTAGCTAAAAGACCTTATAAACCAGGTGTACATGGACAAGATAGAAAGGCAAAAGCTTCTAACTATGCTGTTCAATTAAATGAAAAACAAAAAGTTAAATTCACATATGGTTTAAATGAAAGACAATTTAGAACTTTATTTAATAAAGCTGGAAAAATGCAAGGTATCCATGGTGAAAACTTCTTAAAATTACTTGAAAGTAGATTAGATAACTTAGTTTATCGTATGGGACTTTCTAGAACAAGAAGAGGTGCTAGACAAATAGTTAATCATGGTCATATCCTAGTAAATGGTAAAAAAGTTGATATACCATCTTACATAGCAAAACCAGGTGATGTAATTAGTGTTAAAGAAAACTCAAAAGATCATAAGTCAATTAAAGAATCTTTAGAAGCAATTAACAACACTGCCCAATATGTTACTTTTGATAAAAATAAACTTGAAGGTACATATGTTAGATTACCTGAAAGAAGTGAACTTTCAGCAGATATTAACGAATCATTAATCGTTGAATTCTATAACAGATAATAAAAAAAGATTTAACAAATGTTAGATCTTTTTTATTTTTTCATCTATTATTGAATACAAATATATATTAGTTTCTTTATTAAATTTAGTTTTAATATATTCCTTATATCCATTTAACTGCAATATATAATTTTCATCTTCAATATTCTTAAGTTTATAATCTATGATATCTATCTTATCATCATAGATAAGCATTAAATCTATAATACCATGATGAACAATATCATCTTTCTCATACATAAATTCATATTCTTTATACACAGTTGCATCTTTTACATTTTTAAATACATCATTTTTTAATAATTTATTTACTTTGTTTTTAATAAAGTCATCTACCCTAATTTTATCTAAATTAGGATTTTTTAGATCTACTAGCTCTAATACATAATGTATTTTAGTCCCAAGAATAATATTATTCTTGGTTTCATTATCAATTAATTTATTTATTTTTTTAGAATATGAATCTTCTTTTATAATATTATTTTCAATATTAATTTCATTTATTTTTACTTTTTGATCTACTATATTTATATAGTCTAAATAATTATTATTTTTAATCAAGTTATAATCTTTTGAAATATTTAATTTATCCAAATCTATATTAAAAATATTACTATCTAATAAATTATGAATTGATAATATTACATCCTTAAATGACCTATATTTTTCTCTTACATTACTATCTAGTGGTGACTTAGTTATATAATTATCATCATTAATATCCATAACTATTATCATTTTTTCTTTTGCTCTTGTAAGAGCTACATAAAACAATCTAATTTCTTCACTTATTTCTTCATTAATGTAATCATCTTTGAGTAATTCTTTATATATAGTTGTATCAATTCCATCATTAAATGATGAACATATAATTCCATATTTATTACTATACATAAATCTTTCATTCAGATCACTTATATTAAAGCTTGGATATAATCCTGGGTAATAACAAATACTATATTCAAGTCCCTTTGATTTATGTATTGTCATTATTCTTACTGAATTATTATCATCCTTATTTTGATTAAAAGTTATGTCATATTTTTTGCTTATTATCTCAGTTAGATAATTTATAAAATCCTTAATTGTGTATCCTATTTTAGAAAAATTTTCAGAAATATTTTTTATATAATCTAATTTTACTATATTTGATTGTATATTTCCTATTTTAATAAAATTATCATAAAAATTAAATTTATCAATCACTATTTCAATTATATTTTTAATTGAAGTATTATCAATATACTCACATATTTCTTTACATTTATTATATAAGTCATTTTCTTTAAAATTATTATCCAAAAAATAATCAAAAATAACACTGTCTTCTACTTCATATAATGGACTTCTTAATATAGATATAAATTCATATTTGAATTTAACGTCATATCTATTTTCATGTATATCAATAATTAAAGATAATATGTTTTTAATTATTGATAATAATATATCTTCTGTGATTTTCTCATCTTTATATATAGTAAGTGGTATACCCAAATATTCAAATATTTTTTTATAAAGTAAAAAATTAGTAGATCTATCCATCAATATAACAAAATCACTATAATTTGCATCCCTTATTATTAATTTATCCTTATCAAATATTTTATATTTATTATCAATTTTTTCTTTTATATCATTTGCAATTATAAACGCTTCTACTTCTTCCTTTTTATAAGTTGATTGCCTATCAAATGAATAATTATATATTTGTAAATTATTATTTTGATTTACATTTCCTTTTTCAATATAAGAATTATTACCAAATATCATTCTATGTGATTTTTTATAATCTGCCCCACCTATATAATCATCCATTATATTTTCAAATATTAAATTTATATTATTAATTACCTCATTTCGTGATCTAAAATTCTTATTTAAATCAATTTTTATTCCACCATTTAAATCAGAATAATTATCATACTTATTTTTAAATATATATGGATTTGCATTTCTGAATTTATATATAGATTGTTTAATATCTCCAACCATATATACATTGTTATTTGATATAAGGGATATGAATTCTTCTTGTATATCACTAGTGTCTTGATACTCATCTATCATTATTTCATTAAAGTAATTTTTCATTTCTAATCTAACATCTTCATTATTTTTTAGTAAATCAATAGCTAAAAGTGCAATATCATTGAATTCATACATATCATTAGTAAATTTATATTGTTTTATTTTATCGTCTAATTTAAGTATGATATCTATTATTACTTCGACGTAATCTTTTGTAGATAGTATTTGTCTTTTCATATCATCTATATCTTCATATTTACATAGTTCTTTTAGTTCTTTTAGTATACCATTTATATCTTCTTTTATTTTCTTTACATCATTATCTGATCCTTTTGGTAAATTAGGTAATGAAATATCTACATTATTTAATATTTCTTCATATGTTTTACTATTTATTAATTTAGATAGTGTATCACTAAATTTATTATAATATTCACCATCTACTAAAAATGAAATATCAAGAGTTAATTCAGATATATAATTTATCTTTTTTAACAATAATTTAACATATAAATTTATATCTTCATTTATCCTTTCATCGTTAAAATAATTATTAATATATCTATTTAGGTATTCAACTTTATTAGTCTTTAAATCTAATTTTTTACTTATATTTAATATATAATTTTTTATATTGTCATCATCTTTTACACAAAAATCACTTATAAGTTTTTTAAATAATTCATCATTATATTTTTCCTCAAATATTTCATCTAATATTTTATTTTTTCTAAGTTCAATTAATGATTCATCTATTATTTGTACATTTGGTGATATATTTAATAAGTAATGATATTTTTTTACTGTTGATAATGAAAAAGAATCAAAAGTTGTAATATATGCTTCATCAATCAAATCTAGTTGATCTTTCAATTGATTTTCTTTTTGTATTTTTTTTCTAATTCTTTCTTTCATTTCCTTAGCAGCAGCATTTGTGAAAGTCAAAATTAGTAATTCATTAATATTTATACCTTGTTTTAATTTTCGTAATACTCTCTCTGACAAAACAGCAGTTTTACCAGAACCAGCACCCGCAGATACAATTATATTTTTTCCATCTTCATTTATAGCTTTTAGTTGTTCGTCTGTCCAATTTGGCATAAATATCACCTCACTTTAGAAATTCTAAATTCTTATATTCCTTTAAATTTACTATATTCTCTTCTTTCATGTAACATATATCTTTGTATTTACAAAATTCACATCCAATTAAATTAGTGCCTATTCTTTTGGGATTAATATCAAATTTGCAATCCAATATATCTTTAAATGCTGTATCAATATTACTTTTGGTTAAGTCTATTAATTTATTTATTTTCTCTTGTGACAATATTTTTGAATATGCATAAAAACCATTATTACCAACTTTCATAGATTTTATCACTTCACTTGACCTATATGTAGAATCAAACATTCCTATTAAATCCTGATTATCTATAGAATATCCCTGTAATTTCAAATTATCTTTTTTTAATTTTTCATAAGTTTTACCTGTTTGCCTTACAACTTGTGTGTTTAATATTTTTTGAAGATAAAAACCAATTACTTTAGCATTTTCTATTTTATTGTTTGCAAGGTAAACATATACAGGAAGTTGCATATCTATTCCATATATTACATTGTTTAGATTAATATTTGGATTTCCTGTTTTATAATCAATAATTACTAAATATGTATTACCTTTATCTTTTTTCATAAGTAATTTATCTATAATTCCAACAAATGTTAATTTAATATTTCCTTCTTTGTTAATGAAAATCTTGTTTTCATATAAAGCCTCATCTAATGAAGAAAATTTATTTTGATGCTTAATTGTATCTATTATAAATAATAATTCTTCTTTCAATTTGCTTATAAAAAATATTTCTTTATTACTAGAAAAAACTTCTTTAGTCAACTTATCATATTCATCCTCAAAATTAAAATTATCCTCAAAACATTTCGATAATATGTAGTGAAATATATTACCAATTTTTATCATAAAAGTCTCATCATATTCCGATAATTTTAATATATTATTCAAATAATATCGGAATCCACATCTATAATAATTATCAATACTTGAATATGATAATAATAAATTATTATCTATTTTTTTTATTAGTTTATCTTTGCTTATTCCCTTAAATCTATTATTAAATTTTAGATATTTGATATCACTATAATTTGAATACAATAAATCAAGCTCATCATTTTTTGTTCCATATTTTATAAATTCATCTAGGTATTTTGAAAGTTTAATATAGTTCATCTTATTTGAATATTTATTATCTATCTTTATATCTTTAATGATATTAAAATCTAACTCATCTATCAATGAACTTTTATAATAGACTTCAAAAGCACTTTTGAGTTTATATGTTATAGTTAAATTTTTAATAGACCTAACTATATTTGTAATTACTTTTTTCTCATTTATATTTTTTTCTTTTGTATTTTCAATTAATAAATTTTCTTTATATAAATCACTTATATAATCTTCATCTTTATAAATTATAGGTATCTTTCCCTGATTAAAACCAATTACAAAAACATATTTATCATCATCAAATATATTATCTTTTAAACTAGTTATTTCTACATAATTATTTAGTTTTCTACTATAATTAGATTCTATCTTAAAATCATGTATAAGCATATCAATTACATCTTTGTAGTCACTAACAAAAGTATATTTATTCAAGATATTTATTAATTTATTATAAATAAAACCATTTCTTTCATTTTTTAGGTCATATTTATTTTTTAGTTTTTCAAGTGTATCATTAATATTATTATCTTTTATTAAGTCTATAAAATCTGAGATTATGCAAGTATCTAAAATACCATTTTCTTTAATAGACACTGGGATATTATAAAATTTAAATATTCTTTTTATATCATTGTAATATTCATCAGAATATCCAGTAATTTTTATATTATTAATATCTACACCATCATTAATTAAATCAATTATCTTACAAGCAACAAATTCCACTTCATCCGAAATGTCATTAAATTCATAAATATTGTGTTTATAATTTTTTATTTCTTTTTCTTTTATAATCGCACCTATAGAATTCAATATAGATAATTCAAACTTATTTATATGGTCATAGCCATATACAACTATTTCTTTATTTTCTAAAAAAATATTTATATTATCATCTTTGTATAATAGGTTCTTGTCAAATAAATCTTTTTTTATTCTTACTAATTTATCTAGTCTACCATTATTATATATTTTGTCGTCTACATACTTTAAATTTTCTAAATAAATAGTGGCAACATCATATTTGATATTATACTTTTTCATTAAATAATATATAGTTTCTTCATTATAAGCAAATGTCAACATATTTATTAATTCTTCTAAATTCATTATTTTTAAGTTATGTATGTTTATATCATCATTAAGTTTCAACAATATACTATTTTTTATATTATTTGGAATAACTAAAATTGTATTATTATTCATACTACCACCAGTTTCAATTATACCATAAAAAAAAAGAATATTCCTATTCTTTAGTTAGTTCGTATATATATGGTACATCTGGTAATGATGAATGTTCACTTCGTAATTTTAAATATAAGCTTTCAATCTTTTCATTATCTAAAAAACTATATTTTTTAGAGGCAAATTTATAATCCATTGGACTTACATTTATTAAATTATCTTTAAATATTGTTTTAAATGTTGACAATACAAATGATAATCTATCATAATCTTGATTTTTTTCAATCTTGTAGTTCATAATTTTACAATAGATATATAGTTCTAATGGTATATCGTCACTCTCATATTTACCAATTCCATAACTATCCACATCAATAAAATGAGGTTTTAAATTTTTATCCACTATTACATTTTTAAAATGCATGTCACCTACAACTATATTTTCTTTTAGTTCATGTATATCGGATAGTCTCTTTGATGTTTCTAAAAGTGCTTTCGCAAATTGTAGTTGATCTAATTCAGATAAACAAGTTCCATTAATATACTTGGATGTATATCCTCTAAATATATTATGCTCTGTTATTTTACTTTTTGGACTATTAATGTATGACTTGCGGATATTCGAAAATAATTCTATCTTTTTACTTTTTATTTTTAACTTATTCACATCATTATCATTAAATATTTTATAAAGTAAATTCTTACTATCTAAAAAAAGTTTGCTCCTAGTGTTAACTACTAGTCGTCCCATGTTCTTAAATTCAATTGAATAATAATTAATGTTTTTCATAATACAATCCTTCTACTTTGCTTGTATTGTATCATATATTTATTTAATATGCAATTTAATTTAGTATAAATGTACCAAACGTAAGATAACACGCGAATAATAGCCATAATAAATAAGGTATATTTAAGTATACACTAATTTTATCTATTTTACTAAATATTATAAGCATAGTAATTACAAGTAATATAAGCATAAGAATCCATAAGAATGCTAGGAAGTATTCATCTAATCCAAAAAATATTGGTGTCCAAAGTGCATTTACAATAAGCTGTATAAAGTAAATAAGTTTAGCTTCTTTTGTATTTTGTGAACCAGTTTTTACTATCTTATATATTGAGATTCCCATTAAAACAAATAAAATAGTCCACACTATAGGAAATAAAAATCCTGGTGGCGAAAACGGTGGTTTATTTAATGATTTATATTTATCACTTATATTTAAAAAAAAGCTAGGTATAGATCCTATAAACACTGTAATTAATATATAAAATAATATTTTTTTCATATATTCCCTCCTAATATTATTTTATTCAATATTAATAAAATAATACTTTTATATATTTTTCATAATCTCTTACAATTTCTCTTATAAAATATGATGGTTTACTTCTATCAGATATTAAATATACATAATTTTTAGTTCGTGTTAGTGCTACATAAAACAATCTTCTTTCTTCATCATAGGGATATAGTTCCTTTTCTTCCAATATAAGACTAAGTATATTATCGCTTTTTATCTTATTTGGAAAACCACTGATACAATCATTTAAATTAATGATTATTACATTATCTTCTTCTAATCCCTTTGATTTATGAACTGTCATATATCTAACTTTATCGCTTTCACTAAAATTAGAATCTACATTGTATATATCATTATTATTTCTTCCAAGTATTAAAATATTTGTATCTATTTTATTTATTAAATCATATAATACTTTTTTACAATTATTAGTAAATATAACAATTATTGGCCTATCTATACTCTTATTTGATTTTAATTTTTTCCTAATTTGATATTTATTTTTCATAATAAAGTGTCCAGAGACATATATCAATTCTTTAGAATTTCTATATGTATTATTAATTTTGAGTATCTTACTATTCTTAAAATATTTTTTAAAATTTATAAATATATTTAAATCACATCCAGTAAATCTATAAATTGATTGAAAATCATCTCCTACAGCAAATAATTTTGCATTAGTTATTTCTTTTATCTTGGACATTAATTTATACTTTGAGTATGAAGTATCTTGGTATTCATCAATAATTATATATTTATATGATTTCATGTTTCTATTTTTATTCAAAGTATCATATGCATAATTTATCATATCATTAAAATCTATTTCGCATGTACTTTTTAGTTCTTCTTGGTACTCTATATAAATGCATTTAATAATTCATATTAAAATATACTTATTTGAATATTTTATTTTTTTTAAAATTGTATTAAATTTATCTATATTATAGTTTTTTGTTTTAAATATGTTTATGAAAGTTTTGATCGTATTTATAAGCATTTTATACTCATCTTTTTTTAGTAACCGTTTGTCATGCACAAATCTATAAAAAAATTCATTAATTACATAATCAAGTAATTTTTCATCTGAAACACTTATATCTTTTGAGTATGATTTTATTATATCTAGTGATAATTTATGAAATGTGTATACATCTATATTATAGCCATAATCATTGAGTAGCATATTTTTTAAATTATCAACACACTTATTGGTAAATGAGATACATAATATTTGGTTACAATCTATATTTTTATATTCCACTAAATATCGGATTTTGCCTACGATTGTGCTGGTTTTTCCTGAACCCGCTCCTGCAATTAATAGAACATTTTCTTTTTCCGTTGTAATTGCCTTTTTCTGATTATCATCCAAAGTATAGCCATTTATATTGAAAACATCCATATTTTATTCCTCCTAATATATATATTTGCTAAAATTTTAAAAAAATCCATTAAAAAAAAGGAATTATTTTTCCTTTTTTATTGCTATACCAAAGTGTTCTCTTACCTTGTTTTCAAGTTCTTCTTTTAATTTAACATTTTCTCTAAGCAGAGCCTTAACAGTTTCTTTACCTTGTCCTAATTTTTCAGAATTGTATGAATACCAAGAACCACTTTTTTCTAAGATATTGGCTTCTGTTGCTAAATCAATAATTTCAGACTCTCTACTAACACCTTCACCATACATAATTTCAAGTGTTGCCGATTTAAATGGTGGTGCAACTTTATTCTTAACTATCTTGACATTTGTTTTATTACCAATGACATTGTCACCTTGCTTTATTTGTTCACTACGCCTTACTTCCATTCTGATTGTAGAATAAAATTTAAGAGCTCTTCCACCTGGTGTAGTTTCTGGATTACCAAACATAACGCCTACTTTTTCTCTTAACTGATTTATAAATATTGCAATTGTATTAGTTTTGTTGATAGTTCCAGATAATTTTCTTAATGCCTGACTCATTAATCTTGCTTGAAGACCTACATGCGAATCCCCCATCTCACCTTCTATTTCGGCTTGTGGAACTAACGCTGCAACTGAGTCGATTACAACTATATTAATAGCTTCACTTCTTACTAATGCCTCACATATTTCTAAAGCTTGTTCACCAGTATCAGGTTGAGAAAGTAATAAATTATTTATATCTACGCCTAAATTTTTTGCATATATTGGATCAAGTGCATGCTCAGCATCTATGAATGCTGCTCTTCCTCCTGCCTTTTGTACTTCCGCAATTGCATGAAGTGCAAATGTAGTTTTACCTGATGATTCAGGACCATATATTTCTATAATTCTTCCTTTTGGATAACCACCTACTCCTAGTGCTAAATCAAGTGTTAGCGATCCACTTGGAGATACCGCAATTTCTCTGTGAGTATCATCACCAAGTTTCATGATTGCACCTTTACCAAATTGTTTTTCTATATCAGCAAGTACTTGGGATAGTACTTTGTCTTTATCAATGTCATTTACTTGTTTTGCCATCTTATTTCCTCCTATTTAACTGAATACAATAATATTATATACTATAAAAATTTTTTTTGCAAGTGTTTTTCGAACAATTGTTCTATTTTTTATAAAAATAAAAATGATAGTTTTACTTATCATTTTTATTTATTATTTTCTTATATGATAATATGTGATTCATTGTTAATATAAAGCATAATATCGTTCCAGCAATCAAGAAAAATTCATCAAGTGCAATTCCAATGAATTCCATTGGTAAATTATTTATTAATTTTAATATTATTCCAATTATCAATAATACCATTTCTACATTCATATTATCATTAATCTCATCACTTGTTAATGTTGCTAAAATAATATGTCTTAGAACTACTACCACAGTAATTATTGGACTTATATACCCATAAGATGACAATATTATAAGAACCGTATCAATAGATATTTCATCAAATAATAAACTTATTCTTTTGTCTATATTACCTTTATATTTTGAAATAAAATATGTTATTGCATATATGGTTAATATAACCGCAACTATTACCATTTTTGTATCTAATATTACTTGTGAATTTATAAGATATTTGTTAAAGCTGATATTTAACATACTAAATGGAAATAATAACATGAAAACTATCAATACTGATAATACAAATTTTGTTTTTAGTAGTTTTCCTTTCATATTACTTCTCCCCTAAACTTATTCTTAAATTATCACTTGTAGAACTATCTTTACTACTATTATATACAGTTACGATAACAAATGTTATGATTAATACAATCAATATTATAAATAGTATAAGTGGTAACTTACTTTTTTCTTTTTCTTGTTTTGTGTATGGTGACATTATTTTGTCATCTTCTTTTTTCTTACTTGCCCTTTCAATATCATCTATTGGTATTTTTGATGTTGACTCAAAAACAAACTCATTAAATTCATCTATTATTTTTTCTGAATCAAGGCCTAAATACTTAGCATAATCACTAATTATGCATTTAAGTAAAAATATATCTTTAAAATTTTTAAAATCACCATTTTCAATTGCTTCGAGTTGAGATATTTTATAGTTTAAATCTTCAGCTGCTTCATCAATAGTTACACCATTTTGAGTTCGTGTTTCACTTAAAAGTTCTCCTATTTCTTTCAACTTTTTCACTCCTTAATTTTATAAAAATAATAATTTTTAATAAGCCATGTTCTGTACCTATTTCTAGGTGGTAAACATTTATCTATGATAAAAAATCATCCCTTAATCAGTTATTATTCCCTTTTAAAGGTTCCCCTACCAAAATTTGGGTTTCTCGCTTGCGGAGTTTACCAACGTTTCACTTTTTTCTTTCGAAAAAATTCGTCACTGTGGTACTTTATGAATTTTATCCATAGTCTTAACCTTAGGATAAAATTTCGTCGTTAACTTACGTTACTATAGGTTATTTTTTCCCTATACACAAACACTACTGCCATTACAGGACAGTGCGAGCATGGACTTTCCTCTACATATACATGCAGCGTTTACCTAAAAAATTATTCTTCTCTATCTCCATAAACTATTTTTTCTAGTTCGGATATTCTACGTAGGAGGTCAATATTAGTAACTTGTCTACTACTATTATTCTTTACTAAATCCATATTTGCTTTTGCGTTTCTTAATTTTTGTTTTAATATTAATACTTCATTATTAAGCGCCTCTATTTGTGCTTTTTGTTCTTTTACTATAGACTCATAAGTTCGATAATCACTACTACACATATCAAGCACTTTATCAACTTCTTGAGGTCTATATCCTCTAGCATCCACTTTAAATTCCCAATTATAAATCATTTCTGGATTTAATAAAATTTCTTTTGACATTTTCTCCACCTCTACACAACAATTATCACAAAAAATACTATTTTTGTCAATTTACATCTATTTACCACCTTTACAGGAAGGTTAACAATAAATCAAGTTTACTATCTTCCACATCTTCCATCATATTCGTAAATACATAAATAAGATATAAATTATTCATTTTATTTTTCCTCCAATAGTAAATTAACATACTTGAATATTATTTTCATTAAACTCGACAAAGAATGTTATAAGAAGACTTTTTCCTTCAATCTAATTCATTTTTTTTAGCTTTTTAACTACCAATTTTTTTAGATATATAGTATAATTAAATAGGTGATGATATGAATTACCCAAATAAAAAAGTTGTATCTAATAGTAAACCTATTATATATAGTAATAGAGGAATGAATTTAGAAGATGATATCAATATAACTAATAAGTATTATCTTGAAAATGATATTGCAATTATTTATAAGAAACCTACTCCCATAAAAGTAGTAAAAGTAGATTATAATAATAGAATCAATACAAAAATAAAAGAAGCTTATTATGAAATACCATCTACAACTGATTACAATGGAATTTATAAAGGAAAATATATTGATTTTGATGCTAAGGAAACTAGATCAAAAACATCATTTCCTCTAAGTAATATTCATGCCCATCAAATAAGACACTTAATAAGTGTTGAAAGGCATGGTGGAATTTCATTTTTAATAATTTCATTTGTTGTTTTGAATGAAGTATATTTACTCGAAACAAGATATATAAAAGAATTTATAGACAACAATGAAAGAAAGTCAATACCATATGAATATATAAAGACTCATGGTTATTTATTAAGACAAAATTATTATCCTAGAATTGAATATATAGAAATTTTAGATAATATTATAAATAAATATAATAAAAAAGGTGGTTCAAATAATGAAAAAGTTAATTAAGAAAAAAAGTAATATTGAAAGAAAGCAAACTAAGCTAATCGAAAATAAGAGTAATAAATCAAAAAGAAAAAGTAAAATAAGAAGAAAAAAAATAATAAAATTATTAGTTAATATATTTTTAATAACATTTTTATTAATGTTAATAGGTGGCATAATATTTGCAATATACATTGTTACACATGCCCCTAAATTTAATCCTGAAAATTTATATAGTACAGAATCATCTGTAGTATATGATAAAGATGGTAATCAAGTTGCAAAACTAGGTCTTGAAAAAAGAAAAAATGTAAATTATGATGAATTGCCTCAAGTATTGCTTGATGCGATTATAGCTACTGAAGATTCAAGATACATGCAACACAATGGATTTGACTTACCAAGATTCTTAAAGGCATCTGCCGGTCAAGTAATTAATAAGCTTACTAGAGGTGGAAATGCTGGTGGTGGTTCTACTCTAGACATGCAAGTTGTAAAAAACAGATATACTTCAACAGAAGCTAGTGGTTTTGATGGAATAGTTAGAAAATTTACTGATATATATATTTCTATATTTAAACTTGAAAAAAAATATTCAAAAGAAGAAATAATGGAATTTTATGTTAACATACCATTCCTTGGAAATAATTCATATGGTGTAGAACAAGCTTGCCAAAGTTATTTTGGTAAATCAGTTTCAGATATCAATTTAAGTGAAGCTTCTATAATTGCGGGTCTTTTCCAAGCCCCTACTCTATATGATCCATATAGACATCCTGAGGCTGCAGAAGCTAGAAGAAAAACAGTATTATACTTGATGGTTAGACATGGATATATATCTCAAGAAGAAGCAGATTATGCAAATAGTATTCCTGTTAAAAGTTTACTTAGAAAATCTAATCCTGAAGGTTCACAAAATATGTATCAACAATATTTAAATGTTGTAATTGATGAAATTGAAGAAAAAACAGGTCTTAATCCTTATACAACTGGAATGAAAATTTATACAAATTTAGATACTGCAAAGCAACAAGTTTTAAAAGATATAATGGATGGAAAAACATGGAATTGGAAAGATGATAAAGTGCAAGCTGGTATAGCTATAGTAGATGTTAATACTGGTGCTTTAGTTGCTACAGGTGGTGGTAGAAACCAAGATGGTGAAAGAGTTATGAACTATGCAAATGATATAAAAAGACACATAGGTTCGTGTGCTAAGCCACTATTTGATTATGGTCCTGCATTCGAATATGAAGGTGCTGGTTTAGCAACTCAAATCATAGATGGTCCACATACTTATTCAAGTGGCTACTCTATTTATAATGTTGATCATTCATATAAAGGTCTTATGACTTATAAAGAAGCTTTAGGTCAATCGAGAAATGTACCTGCGCTTAAGGTATTCCAATCAAATAATAATGAAAATGTTAAAAAATTTGTTACATCTCTTGGTATAACTCCTGAAATTGATAGTACTGGATTTGTACATGAGGCTCATGCACTTGGTGCATTTAATGGTTCTAATCCAGTTGAACTTGCTGGTGCATATTCAGCTTTTGCTAATGGTGGTTATTATACTAAACCTTATTCAGTAAATAAAATTGAATATATTGAAACTGGTAAAACAGTTAGTTTAAAAAATAAGAAAACAAAAGTTATGTCTGATTCTACAGCATATATGATAACAGATGCACTAATATATGCAGTTGAAGGTGCCAATAATATATATGGAACTGTAAGAGGTGTTAAACTTGCAGCTAAGACTGGAACATCATCTTTAGGAACTGAAGCAATTAAAAAATATGGTTATCCTTCATCAGCTTGTATGGACATGTGGGTTACTGGATATACCCCTGAATATGCTGTATCTCTATGGTATGGTTATACAGAACAAGAAAGAGGTTACTATTTAGGTAATGGAGACTACACTGCACGTGGAAGATTATATAGACAAGTAATATCATCTATATCTGATACTAGTGGTACTAAATATTTTACAGTCCCAAATAGTGTTGTTAAGGTTACAATAGAAAAAGAAACATCACCTTCTCTACTTCCAAGTGATAATACTCCATCTGATATGAGAGTTACAGAATACTTTAAAAGAGGAACTCAACCTACTCAAGTATCATCAAGATATTTAACATTACCTAATCCAACCGGATTATCTGCTAAAGAAAGTGGTGATAAAGTTGAATTATCATGGGAAGCTGTTGCTATTCCAAGTCACTTAACTGATGATGCAATAAGAAAATCACTTAGCGGATTATATGGCAAAAAAGTTGACGAGGCTCTTGCTAATAGAAAAGCTAATGATGGTGAATTTGGTTATGAAGTAATTGCTGTTGATTCAGGTACTAATACTTCTAAATCACTTGGATTTGTATCTAAACCATATATTAGTACAACTTGGCAGAATAATGATATTACATATATAGTAAAAACTAGTTATAGTAATATGAAAGTTACACAAAGTAGCGGTATATCAATTAATGTAGAAGGTAGAAAAGTTAATGATGATCCAAAAACAAATTTAACATATAAATTGATCGGAAATTCAAATGATACAATAAATAGTCTTAATTATCAAGATCCTGGAATTGAAATTTATTTAGATTCTAAAGATATTACAAATCAATCTAATATAACAGTTGTATGTAATGAGACTAACGAAACAAAAAAACAAAAAGAAATGTTTAAATTTACAAAATCAGGTAAATATACATTAACTTATACTGCTAGATATAATAATCAAGCTATTACTGCAAAAAGAACAGTAACAGTAAATGTTAATTAATAAAAAATAAGACATATCTTAATGATATGTCTTATTCATTTAACCAATCATAATCATATATCTGTTCAATTTCTTCATCTTTTTTATTTTTGGATATAATATCATCTGATGATTTATATCCTTTTTTATTCCATTCAAACAATATTTTATCAATATATCTAATACTATTTACTCCATTTAATATTGCCTCTCTAAGAGCACTTTGAATTAAATCTATAGATACATTCCCTTCTATCCATTTATTTATTGTCTCATATTCTACGGGTGATAGTGTTCTTCCAAATTCTTTTTCTATCTTTGAATATATATCAGATGAATTATCTAATTTTTCATTTTCAATCAAAAGTAAATTAATTTTAGAAAAGAACATATCAAGCGATATATATTCTTCTATTATTCCATTTTGCTTATTCATTTCAATATTAATTAAACCTTTTTCAAACAAACTATTAATTATATCAAGTACATTATTTTGATCAATAAATAAGTCATCTGATATCTTCTTAGGATTAAATACTAATTTTTCTTTATTATTTAGAAAATATGTAAGCATAATAAATTCATTTAATTCTAAATTCATTTTATCATTATATTTAATCAAATAGCTTGGAATAATTAAATTATTATTAATCCTTAATAATTCATCAATTAAATTTTTATTCATTATTATCACCTTTTAAATATAAAATAATATTAGCTTTTGTGTTGTTTAATCTATTATACAATATTTCTTTTTCCAATTCCATATATATTTTATTTATATTTGATTTATCATTAAATAATTTACATAAGTCTTCATACTCTATATCTATATCTTTTCTTGATTTAATTGGTAAGTTATTATATATTTTTTCTATATCGACATTAATATCTAGGATTATCTTTGCTTCTTCTAATATATCTCTATCATATTTATATATAGTATAATTATCTATTCCAAGTTTAATGATATCTTTAAAATCATTTATATATTTCTTTTCTTCATTGGAAAAATTATAATTATCACAATATTCTAATTGACCCCATATAGATAGATAATTATTAGCTTTTTTAAGGCCATTTACAGGTTTTATTTTAAGTGTTTCATATAAATCATATTCATTCATTACATCAGTGAATTTACCAAGATTACCGCTCATAAAAATAATATTTAATTCTCTCTTAATTCTATCAAATGATAGATTGTTAATAAGACTTTTATTATTATAAATTGCTTGCGCTAATTCACCATCAATTGATAAATCATAAAGACATGAAAATCTGATAGCTCTTAGTATCCTAAGCGAATCTTCTTTTATTTTTTTATCTGCATCTCCTACACACCTAATTAATTTATTTTTTAGATCTTCTATACCACCAAGTAAATCTACATAATTCTCATTTGCATCAATACAAATTGTATTAATAGTAAAATCTCTTCTATTTAAATCTTCCTTTAATGTATTTACATATTCTATATTAGAAGGTCTCCTATTATCAATATAATCAAATTCTTTTCTAAAAGTAGTTATATCATAAATATAATTGTTATATTTAAGTTTGCAGCTTCCATAATTATCTACTATTTCTATATTAAATATATCAGATAATTCACTTGGTTTTGCATTTGTTATTATATCAATATCATCACTTTCAATATTAAGCAATTTATCCCTTACATAGCCACCAATAATATAAGATTCATACCCATTTTCATTTAATAAATTTAATATCTTAATCGCACTATTATACATAAACATTCTCCTAGTAGAATTATACCACAAAAAAACCATTCATGTTGAATGGTTTTCTATTATTTATTAACTGCTTCTTTTAATTTAGAACCTGCTTTGAATGAAACGCTTGTTCTAGCAGCTATTTTAACTACTTCACCAGTTCTTGGATTTCTACCATTTCTAGCTTCTCTTTTTGAAGTTCCAAATGTTCCGAAACCTGTTAAAGTTATTTTATCTCCTTTTTTTAATGTTTCTGCAACTGCACTCATAAATGCGTCAAGTGCACGAGATGAATCAGCTTTTGTTAAACCTGATTTAGCTGCAATAGCTTCGATTAATTCTGCTTTTGACATGTTTTAAACCTCCGTATCTTGTCGTATTAATAAGCATACTATGCTTATAAATCAAGCATACCATTTTTTTATATATTTATCAATACTTTTTATAAAAAAATATCTTTTTTTGTTATAAAATAAAGAAAAACTGCTCTAAGCAGCTTTACCATTTATAAATGCATCTAAATTTATTATTCCTTTATTATTTTCTATTTTTTTTATTGTAGGTATTTCAAATGATCCTTCCCATACTGCAAATACTCTATCTCTTTTTTGTGGAGGTACTTTTGCAATTTTTTTATTATGTACTTCATCATCTACATATTTAATATTTTCTTCTTTCACTTCATCTTTTACAATTTCTTTAGCTTTATTTAATTCTTCAAATTGTCTATCAAGTGGATCTATATTTGAAACTATAGTTTCTTCGTCACTTGATACATTATCTTGATCTATTATATCAGTTATTGGTACATAGTTTTCTTCAACTACTTCAACCTCTTCCATAGGTGTAGGTAATTCTTCTATAATTTGCTCTTCTATTTCTTTTTTAGGTTCCTCTATAACTACTTTATTATCTAGATCAATTATTTTTTGAATATTGATTTCTTCTTTTTTATCATCTGATTCTTTTTTGAAATTAACAATTTTTAATTTTTCTTCCTCTTCCTTAGTTTTATCATTTAGATGTTCTTCTACGAATTTAATTAATTCTTCAGTAACATCATTTTTTCTATTAACAAGGACTGGTTTTTCTTTTTTATTATATTCTGCAGTTAAACTATCTTTAAATTTTATATCACAATTAATTATTTTACACTTACTAGAATCAATTATTTCTATTTCATCATACGTTTTTTCTATTTTTTCTCTATTTTCTAGAGTTCTAATTTCGTTTTCAATATCATTTTTCTTATCTATTAGTTCTTCAATAACATACATTATTTGTCTTGATTTTGCATTACTTGATTCTATCTTGTCAGATGAATCTAAATATTCCTCAAGTAAATTAATCATTTTTTTAGTGTCTTTTATTTGATGATTAGAATTTAATATTTCGGTAGCTTCTTCATCCGACTTTTGTTTTATTTCTATAGCTTTTTTAATATTATCAACTTCAGGAGCCGCTGTATTACTTATGTACGAATCTAATTCTTCATCAACTTGTTGAAGACTCTTATATAGTTCTAGTAAATATAGTGTTTCATCTTTTCCAAGTGAACTTACTTTCATAATATTACCTCCTGTTTAATTTTCTTTTTTATCTTTTAATTTCTTATATGTTTCAGAAAATAGATTATATGCATATTGTCTTTCATCTTCATCATCTAAATTTTTAATAATGTCTTTTCCATCTTTATTAACAAACTTAGATGCATATATAGATGCACTCCCATCTTCCTCATCAATCGAATAATATACATATTCTGTATTTTTTTCTTCTGATTTTATTATTGTAACTAAAGTTGCTTCTTTCTTTCCTAAGCCTTCTATATTAATTTCAAATTTTTCACCCTTCATATTCTATTCTCCTTATCGTCTACTATCCTAATTATACTTATATAATACCATTTTCTTTAAAAATAGTCCATATATTTTATAAAAAAAATAATACTTATTGTATTATTTTTTTTGCATTATTTACAAGTAAATCATTCATCTTTTCATCACTTGTGTATTTTCTTATTATTTTCTTGGCATCACTTAAAAAATTATAATCACCTTTATCACGATGTATATCTGTTCCAAACATATAAATTAAATCTTCCTTCAACATTCTCTTTATAATTTTTTTTGCTGTCCTACCATAATTACCTATTACACTGCCAATATTACATTGAAATAGTACACCTATTTCTTCTAATTCATATATTTTATCAAAATCTGCTTGAAATGAATTATATCTTTCTGGATGTGCAAGTACTACATTGTATCCATCATTAATTAAGTCCATGAATACGTCTTGGTATCCTTCCCACTCTCCGCTCATAGGAAGTTCTATAAGTAAATAATTTGTATTATTTAATTTACTTATCTTTTTTTCATATATTAATTTTTCTATTTCTCTATCTATGTAAATTTCATTTCCTAAATATAAATTAACATTAATATTATTTTCATCTAATGCATTTTTTAATTTTTCCATTAGAATCAAATTATTTTCTCTCGAACTGACATATGATGAATCAGTAATAAAGTGAGGTGTAAGTATAATATCAGTTATACCAATTTCACTTAATTTTCTTATTATCAGCACACTATCTTCCAAGCTTTTAGAACCATCATCAATTCCAAATAACAAATGATTATGTACATCTATCATTTGTTTATATCTTCATAATAACTATAGTATTTACCATAGCTATTATTCTTTCTGTCTATATTATTAAGTACTATACCAGCAATAGGAGCATCAACTTTTTCAAGTGTTTTCTTAGTATTTTCAAATGTTGATTTTGGTGTTACGCTATCACTAGATACTATTAGTACTTGGTCTACTAAATTAGACATAATTATTGAATCAGGTAGTCCATTACAAGGAACTCCATCGAATATTATTATATCGTATTTTTCTTTTAATAAATTAATTAATAATTTATTTTTATTTGAGTTTAGAAGTTCACTTGGGTTTGGTGGTACTGCACCTCTTGTAATCAAACTTAGATTTTCTATATTTGTTCGATTTACATATCGATCAAATTTTGAAATATCATCAATAAGTAAATTAGAAAGTCCCTTTGAATTAGATGCTTTAAATATTTTATGTTGTCTACCCTTTCTCATATCACAATCCACAATTAATACATTTTTACCAGTTTGAGTAAATGCAATTGCTAGATTAGAACTTATAAAACTCTTACCTTCACCTGGAATCGAACTTGTTACTAATATTGTCTTTACTTCATTATCAACTGATGAAAATTGTAGATTAGTTCTTAGTGTTTTTATACTTTCACTAACAAGTGATTTTGGATATTTAACAAGTAATAATTCTTCTTTCTTACCTTTAGTTTTATCTTTAATATCACTTTTAAATATTTTTGCTACTATTGGAAGACCTACTTCTTCTTCTAAATTATCACTTAACTTGATTGAATCATCAAAATAATATATTACAAATATGACTGCAACTGATAAGAATATTCCAATAAACACAGAAATAGCCATATCTCTTTTAAGAGTATTATTTGATACTGTCTTTGGTACTTGTGCTTTATCAAGTATACTTATATTATTTAATTGATATATTTTAGTAACTTCCTTAGAAAATACAGTAGCTATTTTATTAGCAATTTTTGCCGCTTTACCAGCATTTGCATCTTCAACTGATATCTTTAATATTTCAGTATTTGCAAGTGCCTCAACTGATATATTTTTCTTAAGTTCAGTATATGTATATTCTAATTTAAGGCCTGATATAACTTGTTCTAATACTAATTTACTTTTTATGATTTCACTATAAGTAGATACTAGTTTTTGGTTAATTGTTATATCATTTTGTGTTATTGTTGAATTAGACGCATCACTCGATTGTGTTAATACAACTGTAGTATATGTAGTATACATTGGAGTCTTTACTGTTTTGTTATAAACAATAGCTTCTAGTAACAAAACTAATGAAACTATCATGATTATAACTATATATTTTTTTACATAATTTAGAAAATCTAATATATTTATCTCTTCCATAATTTCCCTCTTTTCTATTTATTTTAAATACTCT
>ONTJ01000027.1 GCA_900320735.1 uncultured Eubacteriales bacterium | reverse complement strand
GGACCCTATAGGACTCGAACCTATGACCGCCCGGTTATGAGCCGGATGCTCTAACCAACTGAGCTAAGGGTCCATGACTACTTAATACTAACATATTTTTATTATTTATGCAATAAATTTTTCTATTTTTTTTAATTTTTTTTATTTTTCCATTTTACTAATTATAACATCCGGATATTTATCAACAAATTTATTCAGAATTTCATGATTTGTTGATACGACAACCTTGTTTATTTCAACTTCTGCAATTCCTTTATCCAATTCATCATAAAGATAATTTTTTTGAAGTACTAAATTATATTGCTCTTTTAATTTCAATATTCCTGTAGAGAAATCCATACTATCAAATGAAAAATATTTTCTATCAAAGTAATCTCTTACCCTATTATTATATTTTATATATACTCTCTTTATATAAGATTCATGATTTGAAAATAAAGCTAATTTAAGTTTTATATTTGCAAAATTTAATTTATCATTAGTAAACGTTAACACATAATCATTAAAAATATCCTTGCTACTCATTACTGGAGTATCTTCATAATTAAAATTTATATTAAACAGCAGTAAAAAAAATATCAAAAATATAATAATTTTTTTCATATAATCACCTATTATATTTTCGACATTTATTTACATTTTATTCTTCACATATTCATTTAATACAGCTATCATATCAGGATATACTATTTTGTTTATTCGATTTAAATTAATATCTTTATTCAACATATTAATGACATCATTAATATTCATGTACTTAAGTGTATAATTACATCCTCTTTCATATTCATCATAATTTGTCCTTGACAAATCATATTTTTCATCAGTATGAATTTCAAAATAATAAAATTCACTATAACTATTTTTATCAATATTATTTTCTTCGTAATTTTTGACAACACAAAACGGATTAGTATATTTACCTCTAATATCAATACCTGTTTCTTCCATTATTTCTCGTACTAGGCAATTTTCAATTGATTCACTATCATTAGCATGACCACCAGGAAATTGGTAAGTGTTATCCATATGTCCAAGTAGTAATTCATTATTTGAATTAATTATAATTGCCCTTGCTCTATATATTACTTTTGTACAATTATTAATATCTTTGTTTTTTCTATTATGCACAATTACTTTCATAATTATATTCCTATATTATTTTTTTTAGTTCATCTATATTATTTAGTACTTCAAAATAATCATAAATAGAGGCATCATTAAAATTGGCTTTTACCATGTTATCTATCATATTAATTAAGCTATCATAATAATTATTTTCATTATATATAATTATTTTTTTATCTACATCATTGCTTCTTACTTCTTCTAAATCGGAAAATAATTCTGAAACGGTTCCTGTTCCACCTGGCAAAAATATAATTATATCTGCATCATTAAACAAATTCTTTTTCAAATCAAATGTAGTGTCATATATATTGCAAACTGCATTTGGTAAATTTTTGATATCATTTTCATATTTTTTTGTAGTATAGCCATATATTTTTCGATTTTTTTTGTTGAATTCCTCATAACAAATTCCCATTATTGATGTAGAGGCACATCCCCAATTTAAATCATAATTACTAGATGCCAATAATTCAGCTACTTTTCTGCCTATTTTTTTATATTCATCACTTATTAAATTATTGGATGAAGAACATATTGTTACTCTCATTTAATACACTTCCTTTACTTCAAATTCCTTGAACTATTCTTTATCAGCATAATGAAGAATTTATGAATAATTTCATGAATATTATTATCAAAACCATTATAACATATTTTTATATAAATAAAAATGAAGAACTAAGTTCTTCATTAACAAGTCAACAAAATAGTCTAAAATTTGTATTTTCAATTAAAACGTATATTGATTACAAATTGCGCAACTAATTGAAATTATAATTCTTCATCTATTTTATATGTATCTCTTTTAATATCAAGACTATATATTTTCTTATTTCCATTTACATCTTCTAACGTCATTTTTGTTTTTCCTTCTTTTACAAATTCAGCTTGAACCATATAATTTTCGATATTCTTTAGATATATGATCTCAACTTTACCATATTTATCATTTTCTAAATAAACTTTATATGTATCATCAAATTTATGTTTTTTTCCATTAGACATTATTTGAGTTTTATAATGCATTGGATTCATAAAACCAAAAATTGATACAATAATAATTAATAAACTACTTATTACTACTCCACATAATTTAATCTTTTTATTTTCAAATATATATAATGGATACACTATTAATGCACCTATGCAAAATAAACATATTAATATATATTTTGGATACGAAAAAGTAAAATAAATTAAATATGTCATGTATTCATATGCAGTTAATACAATCATTGGAAATAATATTAAATAGCTCCACCATTTATTTCTTTTCATGTAATAACCGATATATCCCATTGGTAAACAAAATATAGTCCAGATAAACCAATATTTATAATAACTAAATAAATTCCAATGTTGCCAACTAAATGGCACTTGTAATAAATATATAATTGGCTGACTTATAAGAAAAAATACAAAGCATTTCAAAGCTGAATCTTTATTAGATTTACTATTCATAATAATGAAAATACCAAAAAATATCCATACTTCAAATGTTGATACTATAGTTTCAAATGACGAATACCTAAAGATAGGTACTATAGCCATTAAAGCAGTATATATTCCAGCAACAATTGCAAATATGATTAATTTTTTCCAAGTTAAATCAACCCCACCAAATAATTTTTTCACTATTTCACACTCATTTCGGTTATTATTCTATTATTACAATAATTTATTAGTTAATTTATTATAATTTTCTTGTTGATAGGATACTAATTTATGTTTTATAGGTAATGTCCATGGTGTACTAACATTATCTAAGTTTTTGAAATAAATTGCCAATTTTTTTGATGAAAAATGTAAAGGTAATTTTTGTAATTCCATTTTTTCAATTTCATCGTTATTTATAAATACATAATTATCTAAATCAGTTATAAAATCTTTAATTTTAGGAATTAATTGTCCACTATTTTTTAGTGGTATAACACCTATTCCATTATTAACAACATTAATTAAAAATCCACAATATACATTTCTACTAAAGATTATTTTTTGTTTATCATTTAATTTATTATTAAATTCATTAACAGCTTCTTCAACTGCAGTATTTATTGAATTAGCAACTGCCCCTCCTATTATACCACCTGCTACTCCACCAATTTTAGCTCCTGTTACTGTAGAATTGTTTTTTAGAGTACTACTATTGTCAATACTAGGCGCAATATAATCTCTATTAAGAACTACTAAAAAACAATTATCATCTTCTAGACAATTAACACTAGAAAATAAATTTTTAACTACACTTATATTATTTATACCATCAATTTTTACATTATTCATATTATACCTCCAGTAATAATTATATCACAATTTTTATTGATTATTAAATTTAAAATTTATTATAATCATCCGCTTATGAAAGGAATTCTCACAGCAAATGACAAAACTAACCCTATAATTAAACAAACTATCATGTTAAATGGCTTTTTATATAAAACTATACAAGTTGCGACAAATACAAGTGAATATAAAATACCTTTAAAATCAAAATACCACATTCCTATGCTAAAACAACTTGCAAGCATTACAAACATCATTAAGCTACTAATAATAATTGATATTTTATTTTCACTTTTACTATACCAACATAAAAATGCAAATATTGGAGATATAATAGTAAATCCATACCATATCATCATATAGCTTTTGGGATTAAATCCACTGAACATAATTGTATATAGATGATAACTAATACACATTCCTATAAAAAAAGTAAAAACATTAATACTAGCTCTTAAAGGTGATTTACTAAATACTGAAATAGTAATTGCTATAAATAACCAAATAGCCATTTCAGAAAAGAAATTATTTAAATCAAATTTTTCTATAATATTCATCCACCATATTGAATTATTAATGACTAAATTATCTAACCACTTGGAAAAGATTCCTAAAACTATTCCTAATAAAAATATCAAAACAGTATTAATTATCTTATTTTTAAGTTTTAAATTATTATTTATCTTTCTAATATTATTTAAAAATTCTTTCATATTTATCACTCATATTTATTATATCACAATTTATTTTATTTATAAAAAAAGAAGCCATAAGGCTCCTTAAGGAGGTCAATTTAAACTAGTTTTATTCATTACCTTTTAAACTTGAAACCATATCAATTTTTTTTATTTTTCTAGATAAAAACTTTGATACTATATAAGAAATAATAAATGTTCCTACTGCAGATATTATATATGTCTTAACAGAAATCCATGCTCCAAAGTCATAATGTTCTTCAATTGCAGTTTTAAATAAAAAGTCAGTTAAATAAAATCCACCTGGTAATCCAATTATTATTGATATAATTGCAATCCAATTGTTTTGCTTTATAAAAATATTTTCTATTTGTTCATCTTTAAATCCTAATACTTTTAATGTAGAAAATTGATATTGTTTTTCTGTATAAGATAATATTCCTAAGTTATAGATAATTACACTTCCAAGTATAACTGCAATACCTATAATTAATATTAGCATTGTTTTCATCATAGAAAGCATACTAGTCATACCTTCTTTTAAACTTTCAATATTTTGAATTGTTTCTATATTTTTAATTTTTTTTGTTTCACTTAAGTCAATATTTGTATATAATGCATCTGGCTTATATTTAATTTCTAAAGATTCTAAATACTTTCTAGTCATAGAAACATTTTGATTTTGGGGATCTTTATTAAATCCTATAATCTTAGATGTGTAATAATTATTATCACCATATATATGCCATGTTATTTTATCACCTAATTTATATCCTTTAGTTTGTGCTAGTTTATATGTAACATATATTCCATCATCTGATGGTTTATCCTTAATTTTATTTTTATTATCTACAAATCTAACATAATTATTTGCGTCAGTTACAAATATATTATTAGATTCTCTTTTACCATCTTTATTCCTAATTTCAATTCCTAAACTTTGAGACGTATTACTTCCATACTTATCATATAAGATTTTTAATTCATCATCTGCTAAATTTTCTTTTAGATTTAATTTATAATCAAAATTATATAAATCTTCAAATTGTAATTTAACAAAGAAATTCATTGAATCAAACATTCCTAGTGCACATACAATTAAAGCGGCACAACCTACTACTCCAGCAAGTCCCATGAATGTTCTTATTTTATTTCTTAGTATATCTCTTATATTCCATTTAGTAGAAAAACTTAATTTTTTAAAGAAACCTTTCTTAGTGATATTAAGAGTATTACCTTTAATACTTGGTATTTTTGTCCTTAATGTTTCAGCTGGATTTTCCTTCAATATACTTCTACCAGTTATATAAGTTATTACTGCCACTATTAATATAACTATTACCGAAATATAATAACTTGATACATTCATAGAAGGTGATCCATTTGGAATTTCAAAGAACTTCATTTCTAAATTAACGAATGTATTTCCTATGACGAAGTATCCAAGTGTTAAACCAACCATTGAAGCAAATATAGATATATATAATCCATATTCTATATAATGTAATAAAATTTTATTATTGCTAAATCCTAATGCCTTTAATGTTCCTATTTGAGTTCTTTGATTTTTAACAACTCTAGTCATAGTAGTTATAACTGAAAGCATCGCTATAAATAAAAATATCCCTGAGAATACTCCTACATAAGTTTTCCCTTCATCTATTTCACCTTGATAAGCCATATATGAAGATGTATCTTCAATATTTATAATAGCTTTAGCATTTTCTATTTTATCTTCTACTGCATTTTTTACATTATCTCTTTTATTATTATTTTTTACATCAATCATAATACTTGAAAACGGTATATATTCCTTATAATCAAAATTTGGCATTAACATTTCAAATGTTTTTTCATCTGAAATATTTGATTTTTTCATAACTAATGACTTAATATAATCTTCAGTTATTTCATTAGTACTCATATAAGCAAAACCAAATTCTTTTCTATCTGGATATAATTCAGATTCATCTCTTGTATCATATAAATGATCAGGAACATTAATCTTACCTAATACTTTTTCATAAAGTTCCATTGAGCCATATTTAACTAAAACTGTATCTCCTATTTTTATATCATTTTCTTCGCAGTAGAAATTATCAAGCCATATACCAGATTTATTTTCATCAAACTCAACACCTTCATATACATAAAATTTAGATATATTATTAGATTCAATAAAATTAAGAAGTAAAATTCTATCTTTATCAGTAGTAGCACTTACAGATAATTTTAATTCAGCATTCTTAACATTATCTATTTTTTTTATTTCTTTTAAATCATCATGATTTAAATAACCTAATACATTTAAATCTTGTAAGTTATTTTCGGAATAAAACTTATCTGCTGTTTTAGTCATACCATCCATATATGATTCAATTCCAGCATATGCCATTATTCCAATCATAATCATTAAAAAAATTGTTATGAATTGAGACAAATTTTTTCTTATATCTCTAAACATTTTCCTTTTTAACATAATTACCACTTAACCTCATCTATATTTTTTGGATGTTTATTGAGAACATTTTCTTCTACTTGACCATTCTTAATTCTAATAACTCTATCAGCTATATCAGCTATTAAAGCATTATGTGTAACTATAATAACAGTAGTATCTTCATCGCTTTGTTTTCTTAAAAGTTTTAGTACTTCTACACCAGTCTTAGAATCAAGTGCACCAGTTGGCTCATCACATAATAATACTTTTGGATTTTTCATAATTGCTCTTGCGATTGAAACTCTTTGTTGCTCTCCACCAGATAATTCTTGTGGAAATTTGTCAACATGTTTTAATAATCCAACGCTTTTTAAAATTTCTTTAGAATCTTTTGAAGTATTCGTAACATCTTTAATCAGATTAACATTTTCCTCTACTGTTAAAGTAGGCATAATATTATAAAACTGGAATATGAATCCAACATCATTTGCTCTATATCTTGTTAATTCTTTATCACTATATCTAGCAATATTATTTTCACCAATAAAAATATCTCCAGATGTTGCTTTATCCATACCTCCAAGTAAATTAAGTAATGTAGATTTACCTGCACCAGAAGGCCCTAGTATAACTACAAATTCACCTTGATTAATGCTTAGATTTATTCCGTCTAAAGCATTAAATTTTTGTTCCCCTATAACATAGGTCTTTTTAACATTCTTAAGTTCAATTAATTTATTCATAAATCCTCCTATATATATTTATTTATAATGAAAGAGCAAATAAAAAATGAGACCCAATTTGCCCGCAGGCAAATAAGTCTCATTATTTAAAACAAAGCCAGATATAAAATATCAGTATGTTGACTTCGTTACATATTTCTATGCTAACTACTCCCTCATTCATGAATAATTATATCTTATTATCTTATTTTTTTCAAGACTATAATTTTATTTAATTACATAATATCAAAAATTAGCTTTCCACTATATTTTACCCCTTTCGATAGGTAAAATTAAATAGTATTCATATGTTCTTTTTTATTAGTAATCTCAAAATATTGTAAACTATTTATTATCACTAATCATTTTCTTTTTAAATGTAATAATTGACAAGAAAATAACTGTTATGAAATAAATTAAGAATACCATTATATGAAGAAGTGTTAAATTACTAAAATCATTATGTAATATTCCTTGAATTATATTTAAGCATGCTTCAAATGGTAATATTTTACATATAATTTCAAATACTCCACCCATTACTTCTTTAGGAAAATACATACCACTTGTAAAACATACTAATTGAACAACTATACTTCCTAATCCACCTGTTGCTTTTTCGCTGACTAAACTACCTATTAGTATGCCTAATGATATAAAG
This sequence comes from uncultured Eubacteriales bacterium, assembly GCA_900320735.1. Classification (GTDB taxonomy): domain Bacteria; phylum Bacillota_I; class Bacilli_A; order RF39; family UBA660; genus CAG-433. Next base: position 456 of record ONTJ01000027.1, on the reverse strand, counting down.
AAAATAGAAATAATCATTGATACTAATACAGTTGGTATTATACTAATTGTAAATTCTAATCCCATAGCAATTGCAGTTAAAAAGAATAAAACATTTTGAATTAATACTATAGGTAGTAATGATAATATATATCCTAAAATATAATCATGTGATTTCATTGGAGAAGTTCCAAGTCTAATTAATAATGAAGAAGTTCTATCTTTAGATATTAAAGTTGCACTAAATAATGTGATGAAAGAGAATCCAAATAGAATAATAGATGGTGTAAAGTTTTCTAACCTATAATTATCTGCAGGAATATCAAATTGTTGAAATATAAATAATAAGAATAATGGTAATGCAATTTCAAAAATTAAACTTAATGGATCCCTTATTAATTCTTTAAAATTTCTTTTAGCAAAATTAATCATTCTCATTATAATTCACCTCCAGTTGCAATAGATACAAAAGCATCTT
>ONTJ01000003.1 GCA_900320735.1 uncultured Eubacteriales bacterium | reverse complement strand
GCTCTTAAATATTGATTATCAAATGAACCATATGATATATCTATAATTAATTCTTCACCATTTTCAAATATAATTAAAGATTTTCCATCTAATTTCTTATAATTTTGAATATGTTTTAATGAAATCCATAAACAACTATCTAACCTTGGTGATGTTGTTGGAAAATATATCATATTTTTAGATTCTTCAATTATAATTGGTGACTTATGACTTATACCTGTTAAAAATTTAGTTCCTTCATGTCTTCCATTATATGAACTTCCAAAATATTCACAACTTCTTTTTATTATATTCATTGGAGTCATATTAACAAAAAAAGTTTTTTCTTTTTCAATTACCCTCGTACTTTCTTTATTTATTGGTATTAGAGCTATGGTATTTGTATTGATTTCGTATTCTTTCATATATATTTTTTCCCCCCGTTTGAGACATATAAAAACATATTTTTTAAGAAAATTTTGTCGAAATGTACACAAAAAAAAGAAAAATGTTATATTTTTCTTTAATAAGTTTTAATTGGTAATAATAGTTGAATAATATTATCATCTTCATCATTTTTAATAATTATTGGTTTTACATCAGAATTTAATAATATTCTTATGTCTTTACTATTTATTGTTCTTAGTGCTTCCATCATGAATTTAGATGAAAAGGCAATTTTTATATTTTTATCATTATTCTTAGAAACTACTAATTTTTCCTCTACTTTTCCTATTTCAGGAGTATTTGATGAAACTATTAATTCATTTCCATTTGTTTCAAATTTTATGACATTTTTATCTTTTTCTGTTGTAAGAAGAGCTGCTCTATCAATTACATTATAAAAATCATTTAAATCTGTTTTAATTTCCAATTCAAATTCCTGTGGAATAAGTCTTGATGTATCTGGAAATGTTCCATTTAATAATCTAGATTGAAATAAAATATTGTCAAATTTAAATAATATTTTATTTGAGAATATATGAATTTCTACATTTTCATCCTCATCATTTAATATTTTAATAAGTTCACCTATATTCTTACCAGGTATAACTATATTTATTATATTTTCCACAGTAGAATCAAGTTCTACTATTTTTTTTGCAAGCCTATATGAATCTGTAGCAACACATTCCATTATATTTCCTTCTATCTTAAAATTAATACCTGTAAGAATTGGTCTTGATTCTTGAGTTGATGTTGCAAATAAAGTTTGATTTATTATATTTTTTATTACTTTTTTACTTAAAATTATAGGATTTGTAGATGTATCTAAACTTATATTAGGAAATTCACTAGCATCTATTCCATTTAAATTAAAATTAGAGTTGTCGTTGTATATCATTATTTTAAGACCATCTATTATTTCTATATTAATAATTCCATCTGGTAATTTTCTAATAATCTCTAATAGATACTTTCCTTGAATTATAATAGAACCTGTTTTTTCTATACTATCTATATATTTTTTATCTATAAAAGATTCTATATCAATTTCATTATTTGTAGATGTCAAAAATAATCCTTCATTTGTTAAATTAAATTTTATACCTCCTAAAACAGGTATTACATTTTTAGTTGATACTGCCTTTGATACATTATTTAAATTTTCTAATAATATTTCTTTTTTAATTTTAAATTTCATTTTTGTTTCTCCTTTATTATTTTATTATTTTTGTTTTTTTATTATTATTACTGTTGAAAATGTTCATAAGTCTTTTTTTCGTTATAAAATAAAGCTTTTTTTTAATATTTCCTGTGTATAACTGTTAATAATTATTGTTTATTTTAATTTTTCTTTTATTTCTTTTATTATATTTTCCAGTTGTTTATTCTCTTTTATTTCTCTTTCTATCTTATCTACAGAATGTATTACTGTTGAATGATCACGACCACCAAATTCCATTCCTATTCTTGGAAAAGATTCATCTGTTAAATTTCTAGATAAGTAAATAGCTATTTGTCTTGGAAAAGCTATTGTAGCTATTCTTTTCTTAGATTTTAAATCATCCACAGTAACATTATAGTATTCTGCGACTACTCGTTGTATCTTTTGAATATCGTTTTTAAAATTAGTTGTATGGGTAATTGTACCTTTTAATGCTTCTATTGCTAGGTCAAGTGTGATTTCTTCTTGAAAAAATATTGTGGAATAAGCACAAACCCTAGTTAATGCTCCCTCTAAACTTCTTACATCAGAAGAACACATATTTGCAATATATTCAATCGCATCATCAGATATATGCCTTTCAAAATCCATATTAGCTAATTTTTTTCTAAGTATTTCTTTTCTAAGTTCATTATCTGGTGGAAAAATATTTACTTTTAGTCCCCAATTAAATCTTGTTCTAAGCCTATCCTCTAGATTTTTTAAATCATCTGGTGATGAATCAGAAGATATTATAATTTGTTTCTTGTCATCATATAATTTATTAAAAGTATTAAAAAATTCATTTTGAGTCTTAGGCGCAGTACCTAGAAATTGTATATCATCAATTATCAAGACATCAATATTTCTATATTTATCTTTAAATAAATCAATATAATCTAAATTAGATCCATCTTTGTCTCTCTTATTGATACCTAAAAAATCACTTATAAAATCTTCTGAAGTAACATATAATACTTTTTTATTTGTATTTTTTACTATATAATTACCTATTGCCTGCATTAAATGAGTTTTACCAAGTCCACTATTTCCATATATAAATAAAGGATTAAACATCTTTCCTGGATTTTCCGCAACTGCAAGTGAAGTAGCCTGTGCAAATCTATTACTTTCCCCTACTATAAAATTTTCAAATGTATAATCAGGATTTAGATTGGCTCTCTCAATACTATTATGTGGTACACCTATTTCTTCATTATTTTCTTCAATTATAGGAACATTTTCTTTTTTTACCATTTCATATTCATTTTCTAGTAAAAATTCAATATTAAAGTTTGTACCAGTAATATTATTAAATATCTCTTCTATAATATCCATATAAGACTCAGATAAATGTTTTTTATGAGCTATAGTTGGAACAATTATAATTGCGGCATCTTCATTTATCTCTACTAGTTTTGATGATGAAAACCAAGTATTATATGAAAGTGAAGACAATCTAGTTTTTATCAAATTAAGAAATTTATTCCATATATTTTCAATATTCAAATCTACCACCTCCCCTGACAGTATTATATAAAGTTTATAACTTATTATAACCCAAAATAAATATATTTCAATATAAAATTAAAAGAAAAATATATGCACAATACTTATCAACAACAAAAGTGGAAAAAAAACATTGTAAAATAAGAAAATATTATATTTTTCAACACTTTCCACAAATTTTAAGTTGTATATAAATATTTTAAACATTGGTATTTATCAACAAAGGTGTTGAATATGTTAATAAGTTAAAAATATTATTATTTTATAAAGAAATTTATCAACAAAAAAAGGTTGAAAACTTATTTATTAATAAAATTTTCCACCTTTTTAATATCTTCTTTATTCTTTATTGGATAAAATTCATTATAATCTACTTCATATAATAGCATATCATCGCTAAAATAAAATGCATCAAATATAAATTTTTCAAATTTAAATGAATTTTCCTTCTTTGTTTGAATATATTTACCATTTTTATCCACATAATTATTTTTTCTAAATGCTGCGTGATATTTTAAATTTAAATTCGAATATTTTTCTATTTCATTAATAGAGATAAAATGATAAGTTATATTTTTATATCTATAAATATATTTATTATTCTTTTTAATATTATTAATTTTTTCATTAATATATTGTGTCGGCAGCATAAATGGATGTTCATTGTATTTACAAAATATCCAGTTTTTATCATCTTCATCTATTTTACTAACACATTTAGATGATACCTCATATTTATTAAATATAGTTGCCCCTATAAAATTATAATCTATTAGATTTGTAAGAGGATTATCAACAGTAGAAAAAAGAACATATTCAATGTGATTTTTCTTCATATGATTTATTAAATTATTTTCTTTTAATGAGTCAAATACATCCCCATTACCATTAGGTCCTATAGATATTTTATATTTGTTTTCCATCATTATTTTACCATTTAAATTTACAATTGGTAAATTATGTTGTCTAAAAAATATAATTTTTTCTTTTGGATAACCAAAAAATTTATTTTTCTTAAAAAAACTATATGTTTTTTTATAATTAATTGAACTTGTCATTATATATATATAAGGAAAAATATTTTTTTCTTTAAATTGATTAATATATAATTCAAATAATGATATACGGTTGTTATTTTTATTTAGAGTAAGACAGCCTTTTGGCATATCAATACCAAGTCTAGTAGCATTTCCACCAGCCATAATAACAACAGCGTATTTACCATTTTTTACAAAGTTCTCCCCTATTTTATAATAATTTTCATTATATTTATTATTTATACATCTTAAATTACTTATTTTCTTTATATTTATTTCTTTCTTATTATAGCAATTATCAAATAACTTATTTATAAATTCAAAATCAATATTTTTGATTTGTTTTTTTAATTTTAATTTCTGAATTAAATTAAGATCACTATAAAAATTAAGTAATTGTTCTTGTTTATAATCTTTCAAATTCATAATTATCCCCTTTTTAATTTTAATGTTTTTTCATCATATCCCATTTTAATTAAAGAATTTTCTATTTTCATAGTCTCTTCTTCGAAATTTTTAATATCATTTTTAATTTGAAAATCCTTATAATCTAAATATACTTTAAGTAATTCTTCTTTATAAGGAATTTTAATCATCTTTATATGAATATTACCTTGTTCATAATTATCATCTAATATACAATATGATAAAAAAGGATCTATAATTGGGCTAAATTTTCTGTTTTCAAGCACTTTTATATGATTGTGCTCCCCTATGCTTCCAACATTAATAATTACTTTTTGTTTATCATTAATAATAATTTCATCATCCTTTATTATCTTTATATTATTATTTTCTTCAATACCTATATAACATTGATGAGTATGTCCTGTAAAAGATACTTGAGGTTTATTTCCAATAAATAGCTCATTATAATCATAAATAACTCTTTTAAAATTATCTATTTTAGTATTATCAAATAAAGGATTATATATGGATTCTAAATCATTTATATTTGAATGAAATAAATTAATCTCGATTCCATTAATATTTATTCTTTCAATATTTTTCAAATTTTGTAAGTAATCTAATCCATCTATACCAAGATTTTTTCTAGTAAATTTAAATATATTATTTTCTACAATGCAATAGTCACAGTTACCTTTTATAACAATAGAACAACTATCTCTTACTATATCAACTACAGCTTTTGGATAAAAATATTTAGATACTAAATCGCCTAAACAAAAAATTTTATTTACTCCTCTTTTTGAAATATCATCTAAGAACAAATTTAATCCATTAATATTCGCATGTACATCCGACATGATCGCTATTTTAGACATAAAATTACCCCCGTCACTTAAATTATATCATTTAATTTAAGAATTTTAGTAAAAATAATTGACTTTTATTAAAAAAAAAATTATAATTGTTATGTTTTTATGAACTTGGAGGTGTAATGATGAAAAGAACTTTTCAACCTAATAATAGAAAAAAAGCAAAAAAACATGGATTCTTTTCTAGAGTAAAAGGTAAAGTATTAAACAATAGAAGAAAAAAAGGAAGAAAAACTTTATCTAAATAATAATTCCACTTTATTGTGGTTTTTTTTGTAAGTAGGTGAAGAATATGAAAAAAGAAAATATAATCAAAAAGAGTTATGAAATAAATAAAATAATAAATCAAAAAGAAGTATATAAAAACAAATATTTTTATATATATAAAAGTAAAAATGGTTTAAATAAATATAGATTTGCTATTTGTGTATCTAAAAAAATCGGGAATGCCGTAACTAGAAATAAGGTAAAAAGACAAATAAAAGATATAATTGACAAGAGTAAATTTGTATTTAAATATTTAGATGACTATGTTATAATAATAAGGAAAGAAATTAATAATCTAAGTTATGAACAAATAAAATACAATTTAGAAGATTTACTTTCAAAAATATTAGATTAGGAGAAAGCAAAATGAAAAAGAAAATAACAAGAATATTATTAATTGTATTTGCTGTATTTATTTTAACAGGATGTACAACAACACTTAAAGACCCAAAAACAAAAAAAGTAGTTACATATGAAGATGATAAGGTAAGAATAACATTAAATCAGAATATATTATGTAAACCAACAAATAAAGGTTTAGTTTCAAAATATAATGAGTATAAGAAACAAATAAATATAAATAAATTACCAACTTGTACAAAATTTAAACCAAGTGATGCAAATTATAATAATTTATGGGAAACACTTATAGTTAAACCACTTGCATGGCTTACAATAAAAATAGGTGGACTTGTAAAAAGTTATGGTATAGCTCTTATTATATTATCAATATTAATAAGAATTTTACTTGCACCTTTTACTAAATCAACTGCAGAACAATCAGAAAAAATGAAACAAATTCAACCAGAAATGGAAAGAATAAATAAAAAATATGAAGGAAAAACAGATCAAGCTTCAATGCAAGCAAAATCAATGGAGACAATGGCTCTTTATAAAAAATATAATGTAAATCCATTCTCAAGCTGCCTATTTGCACTTATTCAAATTCCATTATTATTTGGTTTCTTAGAGGCAATTAATAGAGTACCAGTTATTTTTGAAGAAAATTTATTTGGTTTAGTTTTAGGAACAACACCATTAAAAGCAATAACATCTGGACATGTTGAATATATTATTATTGTTATATTAATTGGTGTAACAACATATGTATCACAAAAATTAAATAAAACTGCGCCAACACCAAATTCAAATGATATTAATCCAAATACAATGTTAAATTTTATGTTGGTATTAATAGTATTTATGTCTATTAATTTATCAGTAGCTATATCACTTTATTGGATAGCTTCAACATTATTTACAATAGTACAAAATTTATTAGTTAAGAAATTTAATAAAAAAGAGGTAAAATAGTATGGAAAAATATGTATTTGAAGGAAAAACAGAAGAAGAAGTAATATTAAATGCTCTTAATGAACTAGGTGTAAAAGAAGATGAATTAATAACAAAAATAAAAGAAGAAACAACAGGCCTTCTAAAAAAGAAAAAATATGTAATGGAAGTTATCAAAAAATCTGATGTACTTGAGTATGCTAAAAAATACATAAAAGATATAACTATGGGTATGGGGATAGATGTAAATCTAGAAACTAGACGAACTAAAGAACATTTAATAATAAAACTTCATACTGACAATAATTCAATAATTATAGGGAAAAATGGAAGAACCCTTGCTTCACTACAAACACTTGTAAGACAATCAATATATGCAAAAACTAGAATGTATGTAAGTATTGTATTAGATGTAGAAAACTATAAAGAAAAACAAGCAAAAAATATTGAATTCTTAGCTAAAAAATTAGCAAGAGAAGTTCAAAAAACAAAAATAGATGTTAAGATGGACTCAATGAATTCTTATGAGAGAAGATTAGTTCATGAAATATTAAAAGATTTTAAAGGTATAAAAACAGAAAGTGAAGGGGAAGAACCTAATAGATCTGTAGTTATAAAATCAGTAGATTAATTTATCTACTGATTTTTTAATTACTACTTGTATATGATTAATTAGACTGATATAATATAATTGAAATTTTCTGTTGGAGGATTTATGAAGTCAAGTATTAAAAGATATTTATTAAATGACGATATTTCAATTGAAAAATTGAAAGAAAATGGATTTAAAGAAGGGGGGTTTATGAGAGAAATAAAACCACCTAAATATTATTTCAATAGGAATTTATATAGTGATATAGATTTACATATTGAAATTGGTATTAATCAAGATAATACATATTATTTTGATGATATTAATAGTGTTATAGTTATTGATAATTCCTTTTGTCAACCTTATTATCCTTTTTATACAGATGATATGAAATCTTCAGTTTTAGATGAAGTCATAAAGGCTTATAATGAGGTAATGAATGACCTAGTTAAAAAAGGTATACTAAAACATAAACAACAAAAAAAGACAAATTATAGTAAAAAATTAATCAAAAAATAAAGGAAAGTGATAATGTGAACGATACTATATGTGCAATATCTACTGCCATTGGAGTAGGCGCTATTTCAATTGTTAGGGTAAGCGGAGAAGAATCTATTAATATAGTTAATAAAATTTTTGATAAAGATTTAAATAAAATAAAGTCTCATACTATAAATTATGGGCACATTATAGATAATAATGAAATAGTGGATGAAGTAATGTTAACTTTAATGAGAGCACCTAAAACATTTACTAGAGAAGATATAATAGAAATAAATTGTCATGGTGGAGTAGCTACAACTAATAAAGTACTTGAATTACTACTTAATAATGGAGCAAGACTAGCACAGCCTGGAGAATTTACTAAACGAGCATTTTTAAACGGAAGAATAGATTTAATTGAAGCAGAAAGCATAATGGATTTAATAGATTCAAAAACTGAAACTCAAAGAAAACTTGCTATCAATGGTATAAATGGTAAAATTTCTAATCTAATAAAAAATATAATAAATAATTTGATAGATATTAATTCAAATATAGAAGTAAATATAGATTATCCAGAATATGAAGATATAGAAATAGTAACAAAAGATAAAATAGAAGAAATATCCAAATATATAACTAAAGAATTATCTAAATTATTAGATGAATCAGAAAATGGTAAATTTATAAAAGAAGGAATCAATACTCTAATAATAGGTAAACCAAATGTTGGTAAAAGTTCAATACTTAATAAATTAATAAATGAGGAAAAAGCAATAGTTACAGACATCGCAGGTACAACACGAGATATAGTTGAAGGACAAATTAGAGTAAATGGTGTACTTTTAAATATAATTGATACTGCAGGGATACGTGACACACAAGATGTAGTTGAACGAATAGGCGTTGAAAAGAGTATTAGTTTAATAGAACAAGCTGATTTAGTAATATTAGTACTTAATAATAATGAAAATTTAACAAAAGAAGATATAGATTTACTTGAAAAGACAAAAAATAAAAAAAGAATAATAGTAATAAATAAAATAGATTTAGAAAATAAGATAGAATTAGACAAATTAAATAGTGAAAATATAATAAAATTAAGTGCACTAGATAATGTAGATATTTTAAAAAATAAAATAAGTGATATATATAATTTAGAAGAATTAAATGATAAAGATTTTACATATCTATCTAATTCTAGGGAAATATCACTTGTAAAAAAAGCAATAGAAGTATCAAAAAATTTAGAAAAGTCATTAAACGCAAATGTACCAATAGATATACTTGAAATAGATATAAAAGAAATCTGTGAAATATTGGGTGAAATAATTGGTGAGAGTTATGATGATAAATTAATAGATAAATTATTTTCTAATTTTTGTTTAGGAAAGTAATAGGGGATATAAATAATGAAAGAATCAATAAAATAAAAAGATATAAAAAATAATATCTTTTTTTTATATTAATAATGTTGTATAATATACTTGCTAAAAAGAGGTGAAGTCTATGAAATACGAGGTAATAGTTGTTGGCGGAGGTCATGCTGGATGTGAAGCATGTTTTGCTTGTGCCAATAAAGGGCATAAAACACTATTAGTAACAGGTTCAATAGATAAAATAGCTATGATGCCTTGTAATCCACATATTGGAGGAAGTGCTAAAGGAATAGTAGTTAGAGAGATAGACGCACTTGGTGGATATATGGGGAAAGTAGCAGACAAAACTCATCTTCAAATGAAAATGCTTAATTTTTCAAAAGGTCCTGCAGTTAGATCACTTAGAGCGCAAGGTGATAAAATAACATATCCAAAAGAAATGCAAAGATTATTAAAAGAACATGAAAATATAGATATAATAGAAGATATGGTCGAAGATTTAATTATTGAAAATAATAAAATTATAGGTGTTATTTTATCCACAGGAAAACAAATATTTGCAGATGCAGTAATTCTAACTACTGGTACTTATATGAAGGCAGATATATTGGTTGGTTCAACTAGAACAAGGAAGGGTCCTAGTAATACAAGACCATCACTATATTTAAGTGAAAATTTAGAAAAGTTAGGTTTTAAAATACTTCGTTTAAAGACAGGAACTCCTCCTAGAATACAAAGGGATACAATAGATTTTTCTAAAACTAAGGAAGAACCTGGTGATAGTAAACTTTATACATTTTCATATGATTTAGATCCAATGTATAAGGTTGAAGAACAAATGCCTTGTTATTTAACATATACTACAGAAAAAACACATGAAATAATAAGAAATAATTTAAATAAGTCTAGTATGTATGGTGCGATAGATGAAAAATTAGGAACAGGTCCTAGATACTGTCCATCTATCGAAGATAAAGTAGTAAGGTTTGCTGATAAAGAAAGACATCAATTATTTTTAGAACCTGAAAGTAAGTATTTTGATGATATATATGTTCAAGGTTTCTCAACAAGTATGCCTTATGATGTTCAAGAAGAAATGGTACATAGTCTTCCTGGACTTGAGAATGCTAAAATACTAAGATATGCTTATGCAATAGAGTATGATGCGATTGATTCAAAAGATTTATATCCATCTCTTGAAACAAAAATAATAGAAAATCTTTATACTGCAGGTCAAATAAATGGTACAAGTGGATATGAAGAAGCTGCCTGTCAAGGACTAATGGCAGGAATAAACGCAGCACTTAAATTAGAAGGAAAAGATCCTTTAATACTTAAAAGAGATGAAGCATATATTGGGGTTTTAATAGATGATTTAGTAACTAAAGGTGTAAGAGATCCATATAGACTTTTAACTTCACGTGCAGAATATAGATTACTTCTTAGAAGTGATAATGCTGATCTAAGACTTAGAAAATATGGACATGAAGTAGGTTTAATAGATGAAAATAGATATAATAAACTTATAGAAAAAGAAAATAATATAAAAGAAATATTAGATAATTTAAAAGAAATATATTTAAAGATTCCAAATAAGATATCTGCTTATGATTATGTAAAAAGAACTGAAGTAAGTATAGATGAAGTAAAAGATATGCTTTCTAAAGAATATAATGAACTTGAACTTGAACAGGCTGAAATACAAATAAAATATGAGGGTTATATTAAAAAAGCAATAAAAGAAGCAGAGAAAATGAGAAAATTAGAAAATAAAAAAATACCTAAAGATATAAATTATGATAAAGTTCCTAATTTAGCATCTGAAGCAAGAATTAAATTGAAAGAAGTACAACCAGATAATTTTGGTCAAGCTATTAGAATAAGTGGAGTTAATCCATCTGATATATCAATACTTTCAGTATATATGAAGAGGTACTTTAATGAATAAAGAATTATTTATAGAAGAAGTAAGAAAATTAGGCATCGCAGTCGATGAAGATAAATTAGATAAACTAGAGAGGTATTATGAACTTTTAATACAGTGGAATGAAAAAATGAATTTAACTACAATAACAAAAAAGGAAGATGTTTATCTAAAACATTTCTATGATAGTTTAACTCTTATAAAGGCATATGATTTAAATCAAAATATAAGTGTTTGTGATGTGGGTACAGGAGCAGGATTTCCTGGAATAGTTCTAAAAATATTCTTTGATAATATTGATATAACTTTAGTAGATGCTTTAAATAAGAGAATTAACTTTTTAAATATAGTAATAAAAGAATTAAAATTAGAAAATATAAGAGCTATACATGCTAGAGTAGAAGAATTTGCTAAAGAAACAAAAGAAAAATTTGATTTAGTAACATCACGTGCAGTAGCAAAATTAAATGTACTAAATGAACTATGTATTCCTATGATTAAAATAGATGGATATTTTATTCCAATGAAAGCAAATATAGAAGAAGAAATAGAAGAATCTAAAAATTCTATTATTAAATTAAATTCAATATTGGAAAATATAATTTCATTTAATTTACCAATAGAAAATTCTATAAGAAATTTAATAATAATTAAGAAAGTAAATAGTACAAAAGAAATATATCCAAGAAAATTTGATAAGATAAAAAAGCAACCATTATAATGGTTGCTTTTTAGTTATATATTTAAATATTATGTTAATAATATTTATATGACAATTTTTTTACTTTTTTTTAAAAAAAAATACAAAAAATCTATACATATGATATAATTATAATTAAAGGTAGGAGACTATATAATAAGGAAAAGAAAGGAGTATGAAGTATGCAAAAAGGCAAATTGTTTATATTAACTTTTATTTTAATATTGCTTAATACATTTGCATATTCCGCACTTTCAACTTCTCTATCCATCACAGGAGAAGCTAATTTTAGAAGCGTAAAAGACATAAGAATAAAAGATATATCATATAAAGAATCACAAAATGACGCGGTATTATCATATGAAAGTACGTATAAAAAAGATACAATAACTAATGGGTTTGTATTACCAAATTTAAATAGTAGTATAACATATACAATAACAATACAAAACAAAGGATTAGTAGATGCTGCTATATATGATATATTAACTATGTCAAGTAATAATAATGACATGATTATTTTAATAGACGGTGAACCAATATCAAATAAAATACCAATGATAATAGGTTATATGGAAACAAAACAAATAGATATAACTTATAAGACAAATAGTCCAAGTAATAATATAATAAATATAGTAAATAAATTAGATTTTAAAACAGTACATTATGTAACATATGATACAAAAGGTGGTACATCTGTCGAGAGACAAATAAAATATGAAAATGTAGATTTAACATTAGAAGGAAGTCCAACTAAAGAAGGATATATATTTAAAGGATGGACAGATGAGCAAAATGGTACAACAGTTAAATTTAATACAGGCGATATATATACACTAGATCAAAATATAAAATTCTATGCAATATATGCACCAGCAGAAGCAATATTCTTACCAGGTGAAGAATTTAATGCAAAAATAAAACAATTAGCAGGTAATAATAATGCAACTTATGAAACAAATGATACAAATATAACAAGTATTGTAAGAGCAAGTACTCTTCCAAATAATTTTACTCCAACAAATACAAATGTAGTATCAACTAGTTCATCTGGATTACCAATTTATGCATGGTATGATAACGGAACAATATATTACTATACAAGTGCAACTCAGCTATATATGAATTCTAATGCAAATAATATGTTTAGAGGTTTAACAAATGTATCAACTATAAATATTAATACAATAGATACAAGTAGAATGACAGTAGCAAATTATTTATTTGCTAATACGACAAACTTATCTTCAATAGATTTGAGTAATTTCAATACAAGTGGAATGAATAACATGAGTAGAATGTTTGAACAAACATACTTTACTTCACTTGATTTAAGTAGTTTTGATATGAGTAACGTAACGAATGTAGAAAATATGTTCAATAATTCTACCTCATTACAACAATTAAAAACACCAAAAGTATATCCAAGTAATTTAAGCATTACTTTACCAAAAACATTATACATGGCAGATAATACAGCATATACAACATTAAATAGTTCAAGTCCTACAAAGACATGGTTAAAAACCTCTTATACAGTAGTATTTAATAAAAATAATAATGACGCTACTGGAACAATGAATAATCAATTAATAGGAGTAGACGCAACAACTACATTAAGTCCAAATACATTTACATCTGCTGGTTATACATTTGTAGGATGGAATACAGAACCAGATGGAAGTGGCACACCGTATTTAGATGAAGCAAGTGTATCTAATTTAGGAACATTTAATGAAACTATTACATTATATGCACAGTGGATAGAAAAAACATATACAATAACTTTTGATTCTAATAGTGGAACTTTTGAAAATAATGAAACAACAAATACAGTTGTCTATAGACCATCAATAGATGAAGTAACTAGAGTATCACATACACCAAATGTAACGGATGCAGGAGTAAAAGAAGATATTTTACCAGCTGTAAGGGAAATAATAGATAAAGTTAAAATACCTGGTGCATCACAATTAAATGTATCAATCACATATAAAACATATAATTCTAGTCAATACGCTGCATTATATGATGGAAGTGTTACAACAGCTACTAGTAATATAAATAGTAGCATTAGTGGAAAATTATATGGCACAACTCAAACTACAAGACAATATACAATAACTGGTGATACTGCACAATTCCTCTTCTATAATGGTTATTATAATAGTCCTTATAGTTATAATAATTACTATGGATACCATGCTACTATAACAGCTACAGGTACTGTATTAAATGCAAAAACAGGAACATATGAAGAACCAGTAAAAGATGATTATATATTTATAGGATGGAATACAGAAGCTGATGGAAGTGGAGAAATGTATAAAGATGAATACAGCTTAGCTAATTTAACAAACTCCGTAACCCTTTATGCACAATTTAAAAAACCAACTGCAACATTCTTACCTGGTCAAGAATTCAATGTTTTAATAAAAAAATTATCTGGTCAATCAACTGCTACTTATTCAACAAAAAATACATCTATTACTTCAATAGAAAGATATAATGAAGAAGTAACTGATCAATTTTTAGAAGACAAAACAGTAGTTTCAACTTCTAATTCTGAAACTAAAATATATGCATGGTATGATAATGGAATAATATATTATTATACAATTGCTGATACAATATATTTTAATTCAAATATCGATTACATGTTCTATTATCTAGCAGGAATTACTAAACTTGATTTAAGTGAATTTGATTTAAGTAAAGTATCAAGTGCAAATAGTACGATGAGTAGTATGAATAGTATATTTGAAATAATTACTCCAAATATTTATTCAATTAGAACTTCAGTGACCCTTCCAAAAACTATGTATAATATGAGTAATACTGCTTATTCTTCGCTATATATTTCATCACCAAGAAAAGTGTCACTAAAAATTGGCTATACAATAACAATTAATACAAGTTATTATGATGCAAATAATGGAACTCAAGGAACAAATACAACCAAAACAATTAGAGCTGGCAATCCAATTGGGACTCTACCTACAATTAATGTAACTAGAGCTGGGTATGATATGGGTGGCATATATACTGATGATACTTACACAACTGAAGTAACTAGTGAAACAATACCAACTTCAAATGTAACATACTATATAAAATGGAATAAAAAAGATGTTTGGGCAAACGAAATATTCTATGATAACTCTAATACTAATTTAAATTGTACAACAGCCCAGTGCGTTGTAGATTATCTATCAAAATATAAATAAAGGAGGATAAATATTTATGAAAAAGAAAATAATAATACCAATATTAATAATTTCTATATCTTTTTTATCAATGCCAGTTGTATATGCTGCAATAAAGTATTTATCTTCTAATGTTTATTATGATAATGAAACTACAGGATTAAGTAAATATTTACAAGGTGCAATAGATGACCTAGATCATTCATGTTCTAGAGTAAGATTTCCAAAAGATGTAGTCGCTAAAAAAAATGAACCAATCTGTAAAAGAGCAACCTCTCTTCATACAGAAACCTGCGCCTATACATCAGGAAGTTATTATTGCTACGGAGATGGATACTCATCAACAGGTGCAATGGGAACAAATGTAATAACATATGGAAATGAAGATGTAGTTGAAGGAG
>ONTJ01000009.1 GCA_900320735.1 uncultured Eubacteriales bacterium | reverse complement strand
TAAAACGTATTGTTTAAAATCCCATCCATCTACAGAACCTCTTAACTCATTTGCTATTTTCCAAATAGTTTTATGAAGTTCTTCTCTTTCTCTTTCTTTTTTATTGTTCATATCTAACTACCTCCAACATCATAACTATCCCTCATAATTATTATATCATAATATGATTAGTTTTCTTACTGAATTAATCAAAAATCAGTTAAAATGATTTTGAAATTTTTTGCTATTATGTTACCTTAAATGTGTACTGAGATGAACTGGCGTGAACAAATTGTATGCTCTCTTCAAAAAGTGATATCTAGCTGGTATCTAGAATGGTACCTAAAAATAAAGAGAATCCTTATAAAATAAGGATTCTTAAGACACCGCTTTGGGTCCAGGGGGAAGAAAACAAAAATGGATGCCATTAAGGTATCCATTTAAAATGTTAATTATTAATTATTTTTATTCGTCATCTTCACTATAATAATCATCGTCTTCAAGATCTTCTTCTTCAAAATTCCAAGGATCATAATTACCTTTTTTTACTTCTTCTTTTTGTAGATCATCTAATTCATAATCTTTAAGTTCTTCATCTGTATATTCATTATTATCATCTTTTTGCTCTTCTTCCATATAAGAAAATAATCCATAAGCTTGACTGCCTTTCTTTTTATCGTGTCCAAATAAATCATTAAATAATCCCATATTTTCATTCCTTTCACTATTATATTTTAATCATATTCATCTTCATCTTCTTGCTCTATTGGGTATTGTTTATCTATAACATAATCATCTATATAGCCATATAGATTAACATAATCTTCTGGATTACCCTTTTCAAGTTCTCTTATTGCATTTTCATGCTTTCTTTTTCTTTCTTCTTCTTCACTTTTACTGCTTAATCCATCGCATAAACCACGCAATATAGATCCTAAATATAATAGAGCATTACTTTTATGATTTGACTTATTTACTTTCTTATGTCTAACATTATTAGTATCACTTGTATCATTTGTATTATAGTATTCTACTTTCTTCTCATTTGATTTTATTTTATTGAACCAATCAATTATATCTTGTTTTTCTTCTTGCACTTTAATGACATTTTGTAAATATTTCTCTTGGCTTGAATCTTTACTAATCATTTTATTAAGAGTAGGTATTCTATAATCTTTATAATAAGATAGAAATTTATTTATATTATCAATATCTTCACTAGAATATTTAATTATATTTTCTTCAAAATAATCGCTGCATCTATCTAATAAACTAGAATATTCTATTAATTTCCTGCTTTGAAGGCCTATTAATTTATCATAGTTATCTTCTAATTTAGCTTTAATTAAAAGTGCATATAAGTGTTTACAATTATTACCTTTTTTATAGTAAGGACAAGTACAACTCATCTTAGTAATATTATCATTTTTATCAAATTTAATTGATAATTCATATGTGTCTGTTCCACTTAGCTTGCATGTTGCCCTATTATTTTCAAAGCTATAGTCAAGTATACTATCCGATTTAAATACTTTATCACCCCTTGCTCTTATTTTTTCTTTAAATAATGAATTATATTTTATGAAATCAATTAAATTATAATCTTCAATATATTCTTTTTCTTTATTTTTCATAAATACTCCCTATTTAATCTTCCTTTTATCAGTATAAGTTAATACTTTATTATCTATTTGTTCATTAATATCACTTTCATATAGACACATACACATCATGCAGTATAAATGATATTTATCGTAAATATAAAGTTCACTGTTACAAACTGGACAATATACTATTTTTTTTAGTCCAAGTCTATTATTAAGCATATCATTTGCCATTAAATAACTAAATAAATCATCATTCATAGTTAGTACTCCTTTTATTTAAGTATATCATATTTTTTTATTATTTTTAGGGGAATTTACATTTTTATAGCGAATATATATAGTAGGAGGTGATAAAATGATATTTATGTATATTAAATGGTTATTTAACATAATAAGAAAATTAATATAATTAATTTACTGTTAATTCTATGTTATAATTAAATAGTACAAAAAAAGAATATATTGTATATTCTTATCGTCTTGGAATTCTATGTAGTGTTACTTTTGGTCTATCAACGAATAAGTCTTCGACCCCTATACCGAATGTATCCGCAATATGACCAATGTAATCTACTCTCATGTTCCTTTTAGCATTTTCTAAATTTGATACATATGTAGTTGTTGTCCCAAGTTCTTCTGCAAAATCTTCTTGTGACCAATTATGTTTAATTCTAAAATATTTAATATTGTTTGCTAATATTTTACGAGCATGATTTTCATATTTAATATTGATAGATATCACTGCCTTCCTATAATTTACTAATATTGTAATAAGTTTAATATAGATTAACCATACTAATTATGTAGTAAGTTATATTAAGGTTTCAGGACCGTTGTACAGTTTGTTATTAAGGAGTTAGTATGAAGAATTTAAAAAATTTACCCAATGACGAGAATGAAATAATGACCAACTTTTATGAAATTAATTGTGAAATCTATATGAATAAATTATCACAATTATTAGATAAAGAACCTTTAAAAATATTAAGGCGAAAGCATAAAAAATGGGAAAATGAATATAATTGTATTTTGAGTAAATTAGATAATTCTTACAAAAAACTTCTAAATAGCTATATTGATATTGAAGGTAGTATAAATAAAAAACATATTCAATAAAGAATATGTTTTTTTATTCTAAATATTCTATTTTGTCTATCTCAACACTATTTATACTATTAAATCTTTTAGTAATTTTATCTGTTGTGGTATGAATATCTTCAACATCTTTACTAACTGTTTGTATACTTCTAGATAGTTTATCCCATCTTTCTTTATACCTAGCAAATTCCACAGATAATTTATTTAATTCTTCTCCTATTACTTTAGCGTATTTATCTCTTTCAATATTCTTAATTATTACTTGTATTGTTGTAAGAGTACTCATTAAAGTAGTTGGTGATGTTATCCAAACTCTTTTCTTATATGCATACTCTATAATATCGTTGTGATATGCATTTAATTCTGCAAATATTGCTTCGGCAGGTAAAAACATAATAGCTTGATTAGATGTAACACCTTCAATTATGTATTTACTACTTATTGCATCAATATGCTTTTTAACATCTGTTTTAAATAGTTTAGCAGCACTCTCTCTTTGCGCATTACTATAATTCTTATCAACCATTATTCTATAATTTTCAAGTGGAAATTTAGAATCTATAGCTACTGTTCCAAGTGGTTCTGGTGCAAACAACACTGCATCCGCTATTGTGCCATTATTAAATGAATATTGAAGTCTATATACCTTTTCATTATTATCTCCAAATACACTTGATAATATTTGTTTTAAATTTATTTCTCCAAATATACCTCTTGACTTCTTATCTGTAAGAATTCCTTGAAGAGATACTATATCACTTGATAGACTATCTATTTTCTTTTGAGCTTCATCTATCTTAGAAAGTCTTTCTAAAACTGATGTAAACGTTTTATTGGTTTTTTCAAAATTTTCATCTAGTCTTTCATTAACTCGATTATTAATAATATCAAGTCTTGATTCTATTCTCTCATTAAGTTTATTTATATCTTCAGATATATTTCTATTTACATCAAGTTTAAATTCACCTAATTCTTTGGTCATGTTAGTTTCAAGTTTGCCTAATCTTTCAGTAATTCTACC
The DNA here is from genome assembly GCA_900320735.1 of uncultured Eubacteriales bacterium. Lineage (GTDB taxonomy): Bacteria > Bacillota_I > Bacilli_A > RF39 > UBA660 > CAG-433. The sequence continues at coordinate 28,359 of ONTJ01000009.1, read as the reverse complement.
TTCATTTATGTTTTTAAAAAGACTAATTGTAACTAATATTAAAATTACTACTAATATACCTATTATTATATACTCCATATATCCTCCTACTTAATTAATTTATTTACTAATTTTGATACTAAATAAGCGGCAATCACCATAGCAATTATTTGGGCTATTGTATATGGATCTGAAATACTCTCAAGTAAACTCTTTCCTATAAATCCCCAAAAATATACCATAGGAGCTTTACCTATTACTAATGCTGTGAAGAATTTCTTTTTATCTATTTCCGATAATCCTGCTCCTATATTAATTACAAAAGCAGGTGTAAATGGTACAGCAAGTATAATAACTAAATTACTAAATGATAATTTATTAATATATTTTTTTACCTTATCTACCTGTTTATTATTCTTATATTTTTTTTCAAATTTATATTTTAATTTTCTGCATATGCAAAACGATAACATACATCCAGTTACTGTGGCAATCCAAGATATCAAAAATCCTGCAACTTCTCCAAATGTTATTATATTAAGCGCTATAAAAACAGCAAGTGGTAATATAGGCAACATAGATTCTATAATTATAAGTAGAAATCCTGATAGATATCCAAAATTACCCATAAAAGTTGTTACTGTATCTACTATTTGATTTATCATCTCTTCCATTTGTAGCCTCCATTAATATTATAACCTTAACGTTAAAAAAAATAAAGTATTTTAAACTTTATTTTAATAACCACCTTCTACATTTACAACGTTATATCCTTGAGCCTGTAATAATTTACAACATCGTAAACTATGATATCCTGTTGAGCAATAGATATAATATATTTCATCCTTATTTAAATACATATATGGCATATCTATCAAGTTATTTTCATCTATATTTATAGCATTATATATATGTGACTTAATATACTTTCTCTTACTTCTGATATCAATTATATTATACTCAGGTTTAAGCTCACTTATTTTAATACTTTTCATATTATTCACCACTATATATTATGTAAAAAAAATAAAACTGTCTGTGCAGTTTTACCAATTAATTTTATTTATATTGTTTTTAATTAAAAAATCATTTGTTCTAGAAAAAGGTCTACTTCCAAAAAAACCATTGTTAGCGGAAAATGGTGATGGATGCGCAGATTCAATTACTAAATGACGTGGATTAGTTATATACTTTTTCTTTTCTCTAGCATTATTTCCCCAAAGTATAAATACTATAGGTTTTTCTCTTTCATTTAATTTTTGTATAACCGTATCAGTAAATTTATGCCACCCAATGTCCTTATGTGAATTAGGCTTATCTTTTTCCACAGTCAAACCCGTATTTAGTAGTAGTACGCCTTGTTTTACCCACGGCATAAGATTGCCATCAGTCATATCCTTCTGTATTTGTAAATCACTATATAATTCTTTATATATATTTTTTAGTGATGGTGGAATTGGTTTTTTTAAGCATGAAAATGCAAATCCATGGGCTTCACCTTCACCATGGTATGGATCTTGTCCTAATATTACAACCTTTATATCACTATATGATAATCTAAATGCATTAAATACATCTTTCTTCGGCGGATAAATTATTTTTTCCTTATACAAATTATTTACCTCGCTTAATAAATTATTAAAGTATTCTTTACTTATTTCATCTTTTAATATATTATCCCAGTCATTATGAAATTCTAGCATGATATCACCCTTATTCTATACTTTAATTATATTATAATTTATGATATAATTCAAGTAAGGTAGGTACTAATATGATATACGATATATATGAAGAAGCACTTATGTACGCGATTAAAAAACACAAAAATCAATTTAGAAAAGGAAAGATAATTAAGCCATATATTGAACATCCAATTGCAGTTTCAAAATTAGTAGAAGAATATATGATGGGTGATATTGAAAAAGAAAAATACAAAATTGCAGCTCTATTGCATGATACACTAGAGGATACTGATGCGACTTATGATGAAGAAAAAAAGTTATTTGGCGATGAAATAGCAGATATAGTCCTACGTTTAACTAATGATAAAGATAAAATTAAAAAATATGGTAAGAATATTTATCTTGCAAATAAACTTCTAAATATGGAAGATAAGACACTAACTTTAAAATTATGTGACAGATTAGATAATGTAAAAGATTTATTAATCGGTGATAATGATTTCGTAAAAAAGTATATGCAAGAAACTACATTTATACTAAATTGCCTACTCTTAAATAGGAGTTTAGGTCTAACTCATTTGAAATTAATCAATGAGATTATGTTAATGGAAACTAAAGTAGCAGGAATCTCAAAATTAAATATGAGGCCAAAGAAAAAAATTTTAAAAATTGAATAATAAAACCTATCATTTATGATAGGTTTCATTATTATTTATCTTATATGTTCTATATATTTGTTCAAGCAACATTACTCTAAACAATTGATGTGGAAAAGTCATTTTAGAAAAAGATAAGCTATAATTACTTATTTTTTTTATGTCATTGTGAAGTCCATATGAACCCCCAATTATAAAAGTAATATTACTATTGTGATTGAATATTTCATTCATTTTGCTTGCAAAATGTATACTTGATAATTCATTACCCTCTATGTCTAACGTAATAATGTAATCTTTATCTGATACATATTTTAAAATATTATCTCGTTCTTTTTCTAGAGTCTTATTTATATCAAAATCTTCATCTTTTACTTCTATTATATCGATTTTAGTATACTTACTTATTCGCTTTACATACTCATCAATTGCATCTTTCAAATACTTTTCTTTCACCTTACCAGGTGCAATTACTTTAATCATATTTCAATAAACTCCGTACATTCATTTTGTCTAGCAATCATAATATTTTTAAATTTCATATTATTCTTATTTAGTTCATCATTAAAAGTATCTATAACTTTTTCCTCTGTATTATTGTGTTCACTTATATGAGCAAATACTATTTTTTTAGTATTCGCTCCTATAAACTTGCATAGATACGAACTTGCCTGTCTATTAGATAAATGTCCATTATCACTTATTACTCTTTGTTGTAGATAGTAAGGATAAGGACCTTCTCTTAACATTTTAACATCATGATTACTTTCTAGTATATAAACTGTATTATTTGATAATTGTTCATAATATTTGCTATTGATATAACCAGTATCCGTAATATATACTAAGGAAGATGCCTTATGTTTAATTATAAAACCAACTGAATCTGTTGCATCATGAGAAGTTTTAATAATATCAACAACAATATCTTCTATAATACTCTTTTTATCATCATATATTTCATAATTAAAATTACCTACTTGTTTTTCAAGTGCATCTTTTAATTTTTCTGTTACATGAATTATAGGATTATATTTTTTAGCAAATACCTTTAGGCCTTTTATGTGATCTACATGGTCATGAGTTATTAGTATGTGGGTAATATCGTTTGGATCAATATCGATGTCTCTTAAGGCAGATTCGACATAAGCACATGTAGTACCTATGTCGATTAATACCTTAACTTTATTAGTTATAATGATAGTAGAATTACCCTTACTACCACTAGATAATACTTTTATTTTCATTGGTATAGTGAATATGGATTTACAGGTGATCCATTAATCCTTATCTCAAAGTGCAAGTGCGTACCTGTAGAAGATCCACTATTACCCATATAACCAATTACTTGACCCTTAGATACAATTTGACCTACATATACTGGTATATTACTTCGTAAATGGGCATATTTTACCATAACTCCTCCACTATACTGAACATATACTGCATTACCAAGTTGTCCACCACAACTATTTCCATAATAACCATTATCAGCACATCCACTAGTTATTTTTATAACTGTTCCACTACCTATTGAGAATATTGGTGAACCAAATCCAGAACCAGATATATCTATACCTGCATGTAATCTACCCCAGCGATATCCAAATTTACTTGTTACCTTATATTTAGAAATTGTTGGCCATCCCCAGCTACCAGACACATCAGCTGCTACAATTGGCCCTGTATATACTTCAGTATTAGAACGTTGTTTTGTTCCCTTAAGAACAACTTTATTAATAGGTTCTGTTATTACGACTGCATTAGTTATGACTGTTGGTTGAGCTTCCCCATTTATATATTGTACTTTTTCAGTTATTCTTTGTACACCATTCACACCTTCAGTTTCTGTTTTAGTAGTTCCAGTATACATACTAGAATCATCTTTATAGACTGTTTCAAATGGTTTATCAATATCTTCAACAACGTGTTTTTGAACAACTATTTTAAACATAGGATCAATAAGAGCAATACTTACTTTTTGACCTACACTTAGCAAATTATTAGCACTAGTAAATTCTGGATTAACTATTAAAAATTCTTCTACACCAAGTCTATTATTAAATGCCACTGTTTCGATAGTATCTCCAGGTTTTACTGTATATTCTTCATCTTTGTCTAAACTTCCAAATAATAAATACTTTGTTAAGTTGGTAACATCTGTAAAAATTAGTTCATCAGTCGATACATAATTTTCCGAAATCGTTACATCTTCGCTTATATAAATTTTTTCAATAATGCTACCTGTTGTTTCTATTTCTTTTTGCGTATCATTTTTATAATTATCAACTTCTGTTTTATTCACAAATACATTAAGAACTTTATTAACAGCTTCATCAAACATTTTTTTCTTTAAAAAATTTACTTTTTTCTCAGTACCATCTGAATATTTTATAGTAGCCGTATATCCCTTTATTGTAAAACTTTTTTTCTTTTTGATTTTTTTATATATTTCTTTTTCACTAAGTATTTTGCCATTATATGTTAGACATTTTTGAATATCCAACCCATTTGGTTTATATACTTTATCAACATCAAATTCCTCTTTTAATTCTTTTTGTTCCTTGTCTATATATCTTTCTAAGGCTGATTTAGATTTTATAGCTCCAATTAAATTACCATCTAAATAAACATTGTATACTTCTTTAATACTTTCTTCTTTCGGAGTAATAAAACCAGTTGCCAATATAAATATTAGTGCAACTAATAAAGAAATTATAATTGGAATATTTTTTTTAAATCTATCCACTTATTTACCTCCTTATGCTTCATCCTTACTGTAATTAGCAAAAGTACTAGTATTCTTTTTAAATAATAATTCTATAGTAGCTGTAGGACCATTACGATGTTTAGCTACAATAAATTCACTAATACTTATATTTCCTTCCATTCTTGCCTCTTTATTATAATAATCATCTCTATAAAGAAATGCAACGATATCAGCATCTTGTTCTATTGAACCTGATTCTCTTAAGTCACTCATAAGAGGTCTCTTATCATCTCTTCCTTCAACAGCACGTGAAAGTTGTGCAAGTGCAATGACAGGAACACCTAATTCAAGTGCCATTGTTTTTAAACTTCTAGATATTTCAGATACTTCTTGTTGTCTATTTCCAGCATACCTACTACTACCAGAAATAAGTTGTAAGTAATCTATTACGACAAGTGCTAAACCTTCTTTAGACGCTGCAAGTCTTCTACATTTACTTCTTATATCTCCAATAGTCAACCCAGGAGTATCATCAATAAAAATATTTGTATCCGCAAGTCTACTTATTCCTTCGCTTAATTTTGCCCAGTCATTATTATCTAGTCTACCTGTCTTAATTTTATTTCCATCTATTTGAGCAAGTGATGAGAACATTCTCATAACTAATTGTTCTGCACTCATCTCTAAATTGAATAATGCAACTGCTTTATCAGTTGTTTTTGCTACATTAGTTGCTATGTTAAGTGCAAATGCAGTCTTACCCATAGCAGGTCTTGCTGCAATTATTATTAGCTCATTCTCATGAAGTCCACTTGTTAGCTTATCAATTTCATAAAAACCTGTTGATAATCCTGTTATCTCACCTTTTTGATTACATAATTTTTCTAGATTTTCTTGAGCTTTAAATACAACATCTTGTACTCTATGAAACTCAGAAGACTTTCTTGTTTTTACAACATTGAATACCTTCATTTCTGCACTATCTAATATATCATTAACATTACCATTTTCTAAATAACTTTCAGAAGCAATTTCATTTGATACATTAATCAGTCTTCTAAGTATAGCTTTTTCATGAACAATATTAACATAATAATCAATATTAGATGCAGAAGGAACAGAATTAATTATTTCAAGTAAATACTCTATATTACCCGCACTAGCTAATGTTTTATTTTTTTCTAGTCTATCAGTTACTATTGTTATATCAATAGGTTTACCCTCTTCATTTAATTCACTTAAGGCATCATAGATCTTCATGTGAGAGTCAAGATAAAAATCATCTCTAGTAAGCTCATCACATATTTTTTGAAGTGCATATTTAGATAAAAATGCTGCACCAAGTGCAGATTGCTCTGCTTCTAAACTAAATGGCATATTTCTCTTATCCATAACTACTCCTTTATCAAATTAATTTTTAATGTGGCCATTACCTTAGAGTGAAGAAAAACTTGTACATTTGTTATACCTAAAGTATTAATTTGATCCTTTATTATTATTTTTTTCTTATCGATGTTAAAGCCATTTTTAGATAACTCCTCTGATATTTGTTTACTTGATATATTTCCAAATACTTTGTCATCCTTGCCTGTCTTTACTTTAAATTTAATTTCGATATTTTCTAGTTGCTTCTTTATTTCTTCACATTTTTTAATTAGTATTTTTTCGTCCTCACTTCTTTTTTCTATTTGTTTATTTAAAATTTCACCTGATTTTTGTGTATATTTTATTGCATATCCATTCTTGATTAAGAAATTTTCTGCATAACCATCTTTAACTTCTTTTATTTCATCTTTTTTGCCTTGTCCCTTTAAATCTTTTAAAAATATTACTTTCATTTTTAAAACCTTCTTTCAGATACTTATGCATATATATTATACTATATTTTTTAACATATGTCAGTATTTAAGCAATAAAAAAATAAGGACATTAATCCTTATTTAGTAAATGGCAATAAAGCCATCATTCTTGCTCTTTTAATTTGTTTTGCTACTTCTCTTTGATGCTTAGCACATGTACCAGTAACTCTTCTTGGTAATATTTTACCTTTTTCATTAATATATCTATGTAATGCTTCTGTATCTTTATAATCTAATTCTTTACCAGCACATAATTGGCATACTTTTTTTCTTTTCTTTCTGAATTCTGCCATCGTAATATACCTCCTTTTTTAAAATGCTATATCGTCATCACTAATTTCAATGGAATCACCAAAATCAGCAAATACTTCTTCATTTATGTCAGTAGTTTGTACATTATCAGATTTAGTATCATTTGCGAAATCTGCTGGAGTCATTTCAGTTTGTCTAGTTTGAGATTGACTTTTTGACTCTAAAAATTGAACATTATCTGCAATTACATCAGTCGTATAAACCCTTTGTCCATCTCTATCATAGCTACCAGTTTGAATTCTACCTTCAACTGCAACTAAGCTTCCTTTGGAAACATATTTTTTAATGTTTTCAGCTTGATTTCTCCAAGCAACTATATTAATAAAATCTGCTTCTCTTTCTCCGTTTTGATTTGAAAAATTTCTATTTACCGCAAGTGTAAATCTACAAGTTGCTACATTTGCACTTGTGTATCTTAGTTCTGGATCTTTAGTTATTCTTCCAATTAATTCTACTCTATTCATAATGTACTACTCCTTATTAACTATTTTTCTAATTTAATTGCTATGTGTCTTATAATATCTTCACTAAGTGTAGATACTCTGTTATATTCATCAATTGCTTTAGCATCTGATTCTACGTTTATTAAGAAGTAATAACCAGATTTATGATTTTTTATTTCATATGCTAATTCTTTTTGACCTAGTTCTTTTGAGCTTAATACTTTTGCTCCGTTATCAACTAATACTTTTTCAATTTTTTTGAAAGTATCCTTAATAACTTTTTCTTCTAAATCAGGTCTAACAATGAATAATAATTCATAATTCATTTTTTGCACCTCCCTTTGGACTATTGGCCTATAAATAGGCAGAGAGTAAATTAATACTCGCAAAAGTATTATAACAAAAAGCTAATTAAATGTAAATAAAAAAGTTAAATTTATTATTATTGATTTTTATTTTGTGTGGTGTTATACTTTTAAGTAGTTAAAGGAAGTATTATTATGAGTAAGAAAGCAATTAAATATTTAATTATTTTGATAGTTGTACCAATTGTAATAAGTATAATAATAGCTATTGCGACACGGGCAAATATATCAAAAAATAATAGTTATGATAGCATAAATGGTACCTTCAATTACCAAAATTATAAGTATGATTATGATTATGAACTAAAAAAGAGTAATACTTTTGTATATTTGAGTGTATTCACATTTGTTATAATTGGTGTTGGCATATGGGTATATGTAAAAAAGAAAGGTCAAATTTGATCTTTCTTTTTTTATACATTGAATCTAAATAAGCAAATATCTCCATCTTGCATTTCATATTCTTTACCTTCTACACGAAGTTTTCCGTTTTCTTTAGCGCCCTTTTCCCCATCATATTTAACATAGTCTTCATATGAAATTACTTCTGCTTTTATAAAGCCTCTTTCAAAATCACTATGAATTATTCCAGCACAAGCAGGTGCTTTCATTCCTTTTTTAAATGTCCATGCCTTAACTTCTTTTGGTCCTGCAGTAAAATATGTTGCCAAGCCTAAAAGGGAATAAGTGGCATTTATTAATTTATTCAATCCACTATCATCTATTCCAAGTTCACTTAAAAATATATTTTTTTCTTCTTCTTCTAACTCTGATAATTCGCTTTCTATTTTTGCACATATTACAACAACCTCTGAAGATTCCTTAGAGGCATAATCTTTGACTAAATCAACATACTTATTACCTGTATTTATATCTTCTTCTGAAACATTGGCTGCATAAATTAATGGCTTTTTTGTAAGTAAATTAAACGATTTTAACAATTTCTCGTCATCTTCGGTGTATTCTAGACGTCTTGCTGGAATATTTTTTTCTAGCGCATCTTTTATTTTTTTAATTAATTCTACTTCTAAAAGAGCTTCTTTATCTTTAGTGGATACTGCTTTTTTTTCTATCTTGCCTAATCTATTATTAATGATTTCTAAATCAGAAAATATCAACTCTAAATTTATTATTTCTATATCTCTTATAGGATCAGTACTACCTTCAACATGGGTAATATTCTCATCATCAAAGCATCTAACTACCTCTACAATAGCGTCTACATCTCTTATGTGTGACAAAAATTTATTACCAAGTCCTTCACCTTTAGATGCTCCTTTTACTAAACCAGCAATATCTATGAACTCATATGATGTTGGAACAGTATTTTCAGGGGTAACCATTTCCTCTAATTTAGCCAATCTTTTATCAGGAACAATAACTACACCTACATTTGGATCAATAGTGGCAAATGGATAATTTGCCGCTAGTATATTTTTTTTGGTTATTGCGTTAAATAAAGTTGATTTTCCTACATTAGGAAGACCTACTATACCTGCAGTTAATCCCATAATAACACCTCTTTTTTCACATTAAATAGTATATCATTATATTTTAATTTATTCAATTTATTTTATTAAAAAATACACTATTAAATAGTGTATTTTATATTGTTGGAAATACATTAGGACCAATTGGTGCTTTTAATACATACCAACCAAATATTATAAATATCCATAGTATGGCTATTGCAATGAAATATGGCCATAATAATTTATAACATTTATTTATACTAAAATCACTTTTACTATAAAGACCAATAAATCCTAAGAATATAACAAAGTATGAAAATACAGGAGTAATTATATTAGTTATTGACGATGATAATCTAAATATAGCTTCTGTAAATTCTGGAGTAATATTCGATTTCATAAATAGTGGTATTAAAGTAGGTGCAAATAAACTCCATTTAGCACTTGTAGATGGTAAGAAAATATTGCCAATTGCAATAGCTAATATTGAAAATATTATTAATAATATAAATGAAGCATTACTACCTTCAATTAAACTAAATAAATTAGCACATACAATATTACCTATATTAGTATATCTAAACATTGCTGTAAATTGCGAAGCCACAAATACTAATAAAAGAATTTCGCCAATACAATTTAAACTATTTGAAAGATTCTTAATAACATCTTTTTCATTTTTTAATTGTTTTGTAGTTACACCATATATTATAGAACAAACTATGAAAGCAAAAGATACAATATATAATATACCACTAACAAAAGGTGCATTTGCTCCAAATAATTTATTTACATAAAATTCTTGTGATGAATCAAGTAAGAATCCAGATAATGGTAATCCCGGAATTATAGAATATATAAATACTAATGCCATTATAATTAACGCAAATAGAGCTTTTCTTAGACCACGTCTATCAAGTTTTTCGCTTATTTCGTTCTCATCATTACCAATTCTTACAGGTTTATTTTTACTAACTATATTTGTAACTATAGATATTATAAGTGCTAGTAATAGTGACGATATTACAATAAAATATAAATTACCACTATAACTTATACTATAATTGGAATCAACTATGTTAACAGCTGGTTTGGCAATTTCAAGTAAGCTATAATCAAGTGATGTTATGAATAAATTTATATTAGCTCCTGCGGCTACTGATACAAATGCCATTGTCATACCAACAACTTGACTTCGCTTGTATTCAGTAAATAATATTGCAGAAAGCGGTATCATAATAACAAATGCCATGTCCGAAGAAAATCCCATAACTATACATAACAACGAAAATATAAAAAACATTGTCTTTCTTGGAATTATCTTTGTCAATTTATTAAATATCGATTTAAATAAGCCAACTTTAACACCAATACCTACACCAAGAAGGCCAATTATAAGTGTACCTAATGGTGCAAATTTTAAGAAATTATTTAAGCTCTCTGAAATCATAAATTTTATTCCATTAAAACTTAAAAGTGATTCTACTGTAATAAGTGAAGTTGATGTACTTCCTGATGAAATTTCTATTTGTGTTCCTTGAAAATTTAAAATTGATAATATTACACTTAGTAATACTGTCGCAACAATTAAAATTATAAAAAACCAAACTGGATGTAAATTAAATTTTTTATTTTCTTTATCCATTTTAATCCTCCACTACTTTTTTAATTTTTTTGTTAAACTCTACACGTGGTAGCATTACTATTCTACCACAATTTATACATTTTAATTTTATGTCTACGCCAATACGTACTATTTCCCATAGGTTAGTTCCACATGGATGACCTTTTTTCATTATCACTTTATCGCCTAATTTATAGTTATTTATCATAGTGTACCTCTAATTGTGGATAAGGTATTTTGATATTATTATTATCAAATGCCAGTTTAACTTCTCTCAAAATTTTTCTTTTTATAATATATTCATTCTTCGCACTTGCACCTGCTGTTAACAAATAGTCAACAGATGATGACGAAAGACTATCTAACCCTGCAATTGTAATAGGTGTATTTAATTCTTCTATATTGGAATTTAATTTTTCAATTGTTTCACCTAATACTTTTTCAGCTTTCTTTATATCTGTTTCATATGAAATAGAAACTAATACTTTTACTATTACATTTCCCAAACTATAATTAGTTACTTCACTAATATTTCTGTTTGCGATTATCCTAACTTCACCCGACATAGATTTAAGTCTTGTTGATCTTAAATTTAATGATATTACTTCTCCCTTAAATCCATTTATACTAACAACTTCACCAATAGCATATTGACTTTCTAATATTATTGCTGCACCAACTAATAAATCTTTTAGTATATCTTGAAAGGCAAGTCCAACAACTAGTGAGATGGCAGTTGCGCCTGCTACAAGTGCACTAGTATTAACTCCAAATACTTGGAGTATACCAAAAGCTGCAATAACTATTATAGCTACTTTAATCATATTATTTATGAGTAATAACACAGTTTCTCTACTTCTTTTTTCATGCTTTGACAAATTTTTATTTATTGTTATTTTACTACCTAGTATTATATTTAATATGGCATATACAATTAAAGAAACTAATATTATTATAATTGGCATGTATATTTTTTCAGATATTTTTAATCCAAATAAATCCATATTTTCACCCTATTCATCAATATTAATATTCATAATTTCTAATATTCTATTTAAATCGTGTACTGATGAAAATTTAATATTAATCTTATTATTAGAAATCTTTACAGTTGTTCCTAATTTTTCTTTTAAATAATTTTCGATATATTTATATTCACTATCGTCTTGTATTTTAGCTTTTGCTTTCTTTGTTGTATTATTATCATATATTAAACTTTCTAAATTCCTTACACTTAAATCTTCGTCTAATACCTTTTGTGCTAATTCTTCTTGTTTTTCTGCATCATCTAATTTACTAAGTACTCTTGCGTGCCCCATTGATATTTTATTGAATAAAACCATATCTTGAACAGATGTAGGAAGCTTTAAAAGACCTAATATATTAGTAATATGACTTCTACTTTTTCCTACTTTTTTAGCTAGTTCATCTTGTGTAATATTCATTGATTCTATTATTGATTTATATGCTTTTGCTTCTTCTATTGCAGTCAAATTTTCCCTTTGTAAATTTTCAAGAAGTGCAATTTGCATCATCTCTTCATCAGAAAAATCTTTAATTATTGCTGGGATTGTTGTAAGCCCTGCTAATTTAGAAGCTCTAAATCTTCTTTCACCTGCTATTATTTCATACCCTTTAACACTTTTTTTAACGATAATTGGTTGAAATACACCATGTTCCTTAATTGACGCTGCAAGTTCATTAAGTGCCTCTTCATCAAAATTCTTTCTTGGTTGATAAGGATTTGCTCTTAATTCCGATAAAGAAATTTGCACAATTGAGTCATTATTTTTAGCTTCTTCTATAACTCTATTTTCAAATTCCTCAAAGCTGGCAACGTCTTCATTAAATAATTGTTCTAATCCTTTTCCTAATGCTTTACTCATTTCTAGCAATAACCTCCTTTGCTAAATTAATATATGCTTCAGTCCCTCTACTATTTGGATCATAGTTTGCAATAGGTTTTCCATGAGAAGGAGCCTCTGTTAATCTAATTAATCTTGGTATAATTGTATCATATACTTTTTCTCTAAAAAATCCTCTTACATTTTCTACTACTTCAAGTCCTAAATTAGTTCTTGAATCTAGCATAGTAAGTACAACACCCTCAATATCAAGTGTTGGATTCAATCCTTTTCTTGCTTGTTTAATTGTATTAAGTAGTTGCATTATTCCTTCAAGCGCAAAATATTCGCATTGAACTGGTATAAGTACAGAATCGCTTGCTGTTAAAGCATTTATTGTTAAAACTGTTAGTGATGGTGGACAATCGATTAATATGTAATCATAGTTATCCCTTACCTCACCTAATACTCGTTTAAGCTGCGCACTTCTTACAAATGTAGGATCTTCTTTAGCCTTATCTAAAAATTCAACTTCAATACCGGCAAGTGTTATTGTTGATGGCATTATATCTAAATTTTTGAATTTTGTTTTTCTAACTGATTCTAATGGTGTAACAGATAAATTTAGTGCCTCATATATGCTCGCTTTTAAATCACCTTTTTCGATTCCAAGACCTGTTGTAGAATTGCCTTGTGGGTCTAAATCTACAAGTAATACTCGTTTGCCTAAAATCCCTAAAGATGCCGCTAAATTTATGCTAGTTGTTGTTTTTCCTACCCCACCTTTTTGATTTACTAATGAAATAATTTTACCCATCAAACCACTTCCTAACTATTTAATTGCTACATTATATTTTATCAGAAAATACATTTTTTTTAAATGGTTTAGATTAAAAAAAAGAAAATATTATAATATTTTTTTATTTTGATGATATAATTTTATTGGTGAGATCATGGCAGGAACAATTACTCATGCTTATTTTGCTGAGGATTTATACAATAGATTAGATAATAAAACAAAAGAAAATTTAAAAGATTATAAAGAAAATTTAAAAACATATGCACAAGGTCACGATATATTTTTCTTTACTTTTAATTTTATAAATCATAAAACAAAAAAAATTGGTAGTTACATGCATAAAAATAATACCAGAGATTTCTTTAAAAATATTGTTACTTACATAAAGGAAAATAATCTTGAATGCAATTATGAAATAATGTCATTTCTATATGGATACATATGTCATTATGCGCTTGACTCAACAGTACACCCTTATGTCACATACAAAACAGGTATATTCAAAAAAGATGATAAAAAAACATATAAATATAATTCAAAACATAGTGATTTAGAAAGTTATATTGATGCATATATGATATATAAAAGAGAAAATTTATCACCAAATAAATTTAAGATACATAAATTTTGTTTTAATACAAAAATATCAAAGGAATTATCTAATTTGATAGACAACGTTTATAAAAAAACATATAATTTTGATCATATTTCTATTTATTTTAAAGAAGGAATTTTGAACATGAAAACTTCATATAGGATACTTAGATATGATCCATTTAAAATAAAAAAGACTATATACAGATTATTTGATAGAATAACTCCTAAAAAATGTAAAAAAATGGCTCCAATTAGCTATGCATATGATATTGATTTAAATTTAGATTATTTAAATTTAGATCATAAAAAATGGTGCCATCCTAGATATAAAAATGAGACTTATAATTATTCCTTTATTGATCTATATAATAATGCGATTGATATGGCACTTGATATAATAAATAATGTTAACAAAATACTATATAGTAATTATCCACTTAAAAACTTGGATAAAATATTTTTGAATTTATCTTTTTCCAGTGGAAAAAGTTGTGATGATAAAACAAAAAATAAATACTTTGAATATTAAAAAAATATCATTTAAAATGATATTTTTATATTCTCGCTACTAAAAATATAATTACTGCAATAACCACTAACGCAATTGATAATAGTATTATATTTGTATATCCTTCATCATTACTCTTATATATTACTTCATATTCAGTTTTTTTATTTTTATCACATGCCATACTACAATCCTCCTGTTATTATAATTATAACATTTATTTTAAAAATATGATATATTATTTATAGGTGATTTTATGAAAAAATTTAATATGATTGATGAACCATTTATTTGTGAACATTGTAAAAATGAGGTTAAACCTCTTTTATATAGTGCGAGAGATCATTGTAATTATTGTTTATATTCTAAGCACGTTGATATAAATCCTGGGGATAGATCAAATACGTGTCAGGGTTTACTTAAACCAATTGGAATAGAGAAATTTAAAAACACCTATAAAATTATTTATAAGTGTCAAAAATGTAAAATGATTCATAAAAATATTATGGCCATTGATGATAATTTTGATATAATTATTGAACTTTCTAAAATAGATTAATCCTTATTTCTTGCTTTATCAGCAAGTTCTTTTATTTTTCTAAGTCTATGATTTATACATGATTTAGTTACTTTATTATTTGTTTCAACACTAATTATTTCACTTAATTCAATTAAGGAACTTTCTGGATATTTTATTCTGTATTCTGCTACTTCTCTTACCTTTTCATCAAGTAATTCATATGCATCTATCTCTTTTAGATACTTGATATCTTCTATTTGTGATTGAGCAGATTTCATACTCTTTTCCACATTTGCTTGTTCACAATTATTAAGTCTATTATTCATATTTATTTTTTCTCTATATGTCCTTATATCTTCAAAATACAGAACTTCATCATATGCTTTTATTATTGTTAGAAATTCACTTATTTTTTCTGATTCCTTAATGTATATCATATATCCTTTTTTTCTTCTATGTATTTTTGCATTTAAATTATATTCATTCAATAAATTGCATAAGAAATTAGTAAATTCTAAATTATTTATTAATATTTCTAAATGATATCTTGATGTTTTTGGGTCATTCACACTTCCACTTATTAAGAAGCAACCTCGTATAAAAGCTTTTTTTAGTTCATCATCAGATATGATAAATTCACTTGGAACATTCAATAAATGAAAACCTTTTTCATTTAATAATCCTAGGTCTTTAATTATTTTAGGAACATCTTTTTTTATTTCAATTATATATAATTCATTTTTCTTAAAATTATAGTTTTTCTTAATGATTATATTTGATGTCACTCCATATATATTTTTTACTATTTTAAATATTCTATTTGCAGTATTAACATTTTCTGTTTGTACTCTAATAGCATATAATTTTATATCAGCATTTGTTAATAATATACCTGATAATTCAGATATATATTCTAGTTTTGATTCATCTAAAGCTGATATTGTTTTTTTTATTTTACCCGAAAAAGTCATACTATCTTACTCCCTATAATATCTTTCTTGTCGTCTAGAAAACACCAATAAAATTATTCCAAATATTATTCCAATTACTGATATTATCATTGCGACCTTTAAATTTAAAAGCATTAGACTATCTGTTCTAATATTTTCAATAAAGAATCTACCTATTCCATAAAATATAAAGTAAAAGCCAATTTGTGTTCCTAACTTTATATTTTTATTTTTTCTTAATAGCATTATTATTATAAACCCAATTACGCACCATATACTTTCAAAAAAGAATGTTGGGTAGTAATAATTACCATCTATATACATGCCATTAATTATAAAATCAGGTATGTGTAATTCTTTTAACTTAACTAATGTTGTAATACTACCATGTGCTTCACTATTAAAGAAATTACCCCATCTTCCTATTGCTTGTGCAAGCATTAATGCAGGTGCACATATATCTAAAAACCTTAAATAATTAATTTCTTTTTTCTTACAATATAAGTAAGAAAAGATTAATCCAAATATTATTCCACCATGTATAGCAAGTCCACCATTGTGTATCATAAATATCTCACTTTTATGCATCAAATAGTAATCTAAATTAAATAAAACATAATAAATCCTAGCGCCTAATATTCCAATTAATAATGTGTAAAACATTAAATCGGATATTAAATTTTTATTAATTCTATGTTTTCTTACTTCATATCTAATGAGAGTATATGCGACTATCACGCCACATAAAATACATAATGAGTAATAATAAACGTTAAAATTAAATATAGTAAATGCAACTCTATTCATTATCGCACCTCCTTATAATAGGTTTAATTATCATATTATCTACAAAAAAATTCATTACACTTATTACAATTGATATTAAAAGAGCACTCCAAAAGCCATATATCTGAAAATGTGTTCCAAGTAAAAAATCAACAAATTTTAATATAAAGAAATTAATGAATGGGTAAAATAAACCAAATGTAATTGCTGTAATAGGAAGTGTCAATCGTACTATTATTGGTTTTATTGTTTTGTTTAATACATATATTATTAATACTGTTAAGAGAAAGTACCAGTAATTATCTATATCAAATGAATTAAAAATATAATCTACTAAAAATAGTACTATTGTATATCCTGTTATATATAAGATTGAGTCCAATACTTTATTTAATCTATATTCATTTTTTTCTTTTGTAATATATTTCATATTTTTTATTCCTTTCTACTAAATTATATCAGAAACATATAAAAATAGGAAGATATTTACTAAAATATCTTCCTATTTTTATAAAGTTTTTTCTATATGTTTCGTACAATCTTCTCTGGTGTTCACATTTTTCTATATTTTTTGTTGAGAATATACTCTTTTTTGTAAGATTTATATAAATTTATGGTATCTTCTAATGATGGATTTACTTTTATTAATTGTTTTTCCTCATCGTCTGTCATATGGAACAATTGAATAAATCTTCTTATTTTATATTCTATGTTGCATATATCTTTTGCCATTTCCATAATTTCTTCTCTACTTATTATTTTTATTATAGTCAACTCAGAGGATGCATACATGTCATAAAATTCATAATAATCGTCATTATATTCTACAATATCGCCAGATCCAATTACTTGAGCTAAAATGAACCCTTCACTTGAATCAAAATATCTAAAAGTATCTTCGAAATTTTTACAAAAATGAAATCCACTACCATGTACCCCAAATCTTACATTTCCTTCTTTTATATATTTTTGTCCAATTTCAAATTTCATGCCATATCTGTTAGTAAAATCTTTATTAAATAATTTGTAGCCAATTATCATGTTTTCATTACATTTTTGTTCATAACCATCCATACTACAAATACCTCCTTAGATACTCTCCAGTATAACTATTCTTATTTTTTGCAATTGCTTCTGGTGTACCACTAGCGATGATACTACCACCACCATCTCCACCATCTGGACCTAAGTCAATAATATGATCTGCACATTTTATTACATCCAAATTATGTTCAATTACAATTACAGTGTCGCCATTATCTACTATTTTATCAAGTATTTTAACTAATTTTTTAATATCATGTGTATGAAGTCCAGTAGTTGGTTCATCTAATATAAATAAACTCTTACCTGTAGGTTTTTTTTGTAATTCTTTAGCAAGTTTAACTCTTGATGCCTCTCCACCTGATAGTGTAGTTGCACTTTGACCAAGTTTTATATAACTAAGGCCTACTTCCATCATAACTTCTAATTTTCTTTTTACTTTTGGTATATTTTCAAAGAAGATAAGTGCTTCTTCTACGGTCATATCAAGTACTTCACTTATATTTTTACCTTTGAATTTAATTCCTAAAGTTTCACTATTATATCTTGTACCGTGACATATTTCACAAGGAACATATACATCAGGTAAAAAATGCATTTCTATTTTCTTAACACCATCTCCCCAGCAAGCTTCACATCTACCACCTTTTACGTTGAATGAAAATCTGCCTTTATCATAACCTCTTATCTTTGCTTCTTTTGTATTTGCAAATACATCTCTAATATCATCAAATACTCCTGTGTAAGTAGCTGGATTACTTCTTGGTGTCTTACCAATTGGTTCTTGAGATATATCTATAACTTTATCTATATTATCAGTTCCTATCATCTCTTTATATTTACCTGGTTTTTCTTTAGATTTATATAATTTATTTTTAATTACTTTATATACTATTTGATTAACTAGTGAAGACTTACCAGAACCTGATACACCTGTTACACAAATAAACTTTCCAAGTGGAAATTTTACATCTATGTTTTTTAGATTATTTTCTTTAGCACCTTTTACTTGTAAATATAGTCCATTTCCTTTTCTTCCTTTTTTAGGCACTTCTATTTTTTCTTTTCCAGATAAATATTTACCTGTAATACTATTTTCATTTTCCATTACTTCTTTAGGTGTACCTTTTGCAACTACATATCCCCCGTTTAATCCCGCAACTGGACCTATATCTACTAAATAATCTGCTTCTAACATTGTATCAGTATCATGTTCCACAACCACTAGTGTATTACCTAAATCTCTCATTTCTTTTAGTGAATTTATTAATTTTTCATTGTCTTTTTGGTGAAGACCTATGCTTGGTTCATCTAGTACATATAAAATACCTGTTAGCCTAGAACCTATTTGAGTTGCAAGCCTTATTCTTTGACTTTCACCACCTGATAACGTAGATGCACTTCTATTAAGTGTAAGATATTCTAACCCTACATTTATTAAAAATGATAATCTATCTTTTATATCCTTTATTATTATCTCTGTTATTTTTTTCTCTTCTTGTGTTAATTTCAAATTACTTATAAATTCATATAGTTTTTTTATACTTAAATTACATACGTCATAAATATTTTTATCATCTATAAATATATTAAGTACACTTTCATTAAGTCTTGCACCATGGCATACCGAACATTCTTGTTCAACCATGTACCCTTCTAACCATTGCCTTATAATAGTACTAGTTGTTTCTCTATATCTTCTTTCGAACAAATTAGATATTCCCTCGTAATATTCTGTTTTGTCATATGGATGACCATTTTTTGTACTAAATTGAAATCTTATCTCTTCAGGAGATCCATATAATATAATATCTAGTTCGCATCGTTTTAATTTTTCTATAGGCTTACTCATATCTATTTTATATTTTTTACATACTATTTCAAGTTTTCTAATATATATATTTGTATCTTCCATATTTTTAAGTGGTGCAATCGCATTTTCATTTAACGATTTACTTTTATCAGGAATAAGTAAATCTTCATCTATCCTAAGGTGAAATCCTAACCCCTTACATTCAGGGCATGCGCCATATGGTGCATTAAAAGAGAATATTCTAGGTTCTAATTCTTTTAATGAGTAATTACAATAAGGACATGCAAAATTTTCAGATAATATTATTTCTTCTCCTCCAATTACATCTACGATTATTTTTCCATTTGAAAGCTTAGATGCTGTCTCAAGTGATTCATATAACCTACTTCTAATATCCTCTTTAATTATTAACCTATCGACCACAACAGATATATTGTCTTTTTTATTTTTTTCTAAGATTATATCTTCGGATAAATCTTTAACTTCACCATTTATTTTTACTCTGGAATATCCATCTTTTCTAAGTTTATCAAGCAAATCTATGTGCGTACCTTTTTCACCTTCAACCATAGGTGATAATATCATTATCTTAGTATTTGGATCTAATTTTAATATTTTGTTTGTCATCTCTTCAATAGATTGGCTTGTTATTGGTATATGATGATTAGGACAATAAGGAATTCCCACTCTAGCAAATAACAATCTTAGATAATCATATATTTCAGTAACAGTTCCAACGGTACTTCTAGGATTTCTATTTGTTGTTTTTTGGTCAATACTAATCGCTGGAGATAATCCTTCAATTAAATCAACATCAGGTTTTTCAGCTATTCCTAAAAATTGTCTTGCATAGCTGCTTAGACTTTCTACGTATCTTCGTTGACCTTCTGCATATATAGTGTCGAACGCCAAAGAAGATTTACCTGAACCCGATACACCAGTCATTACAATGAGTTTATTTTTTGGTAAATCTATATCTATATTTTTTAAATTATTTTCTCTAGCACCTCTAATTATTATATTGTCCATATTGTCACTCCCTTTTGATCGAAATTATTTTAACACATTTTAAAAAATAATAATAGCGAACAAAATAAAAAACTACATAAAGTAGTCTTATTATATTCTTCTTTCTAATTCTTCTTCTATGTATTTTATTTTTGCATTATCATATGGTATATCTGAATTAATAGTTTCTGATTTTTGTTCACCTGATTGTTTTTTTAATTCTTCTTTTAAATATTCTAAATCTTCTTTCGTTTTAGTCAATTCTTTTTTTAATTCTTCGGTAGATATTTCTTTTAAATATTCAAATTTCTTTTCCATTATTTTTTTCTCCTATTTCATATTTCAATTTTTTATTTTCTTTATTACTTTTAATATAATTTTTTATGTCACTTTGATAATATTTTAAACAGTTAAGCAAATCATCTATATGATTTGTATCTCTTTCTTTTTTTAGCATTTGTTTTTTTGCTTTAAGCATATTTCTTATTCTTAATTGATTATCATAATAAACTTTTTTAATATCATCAATTGATAAATCATTAAATTGATTTGAATTTAAAATATAATCTTGATTGCGCATATAACATACCGCAAGCTCATTTTCTAATTTTATGAAATCATCCGCATTTAATTCATCTATATTTTGAATTATATCTTCATTTATTCTTTTTGGTAATTTACCATTATTTCTCATAAATATTATATCTTTTACTTGTACTAATACTGCTGTATCATCACTTAGAAATTTTTTCATATTATCATCCCCTTAAACATTATATTTTTTACGGTTTGATATGTCAATGAATTTAGTTCATTTTCATTTCGAATAATATATCTCTAAGTTCTGTAGCTCTTTCAAAGTCTAATTCTTTAGCAGCCTGCATCATTTCTTTTTCAATTTTCTCCATCAATTTTGTTTTTTCCATCTTAGAATATGTATTACTGATGTCTTCTTCTTTTTTCTTTCCTACATTTTTAATTACATCTCTTATTTCTTTCTTTATTGTCTTTGGTATTATATTATTTTTTTCATTGTATTTTATCTGAATATTTCTTCTTCTATATGTTTCATCTATCGCTTTTTTCATTGCATCACTCATTGTATCTGCGTACATTATTACATGTCCATTTTCATTACGTGCCGCTCTTCCTATTGTCTGTATTAAACTTCTCTCACTTCTAAGGAAACCTTGTTTATCCGCATCTAATATTGCAATTAAAGATACTTCTGGTATGTCTATTCCTTCTCTAAGTAAGTTTACACCTACTACTACATCATATTTGCCTAATCTTAAATTTCTAATTATTTCAAGTCTCTCAAGAGTTTTTATTTCATTATGAAGATATGCAACTTTTATTCCTACATTTTTTAAATAATTTGTGAGCTCTTCACTCATCCTAATGGTCAATGTTGTTACTAACGTTCTCTCATTCTTATCTATTCTCTCTTGTATTTGGCTAATTAAATCATCTACTTGATTAACTGTAGGTTTGACTTCTATAGTTGGATCAAGCAAGCCAGTTGGTCTTATTATTTGTTCTGTTACCTCACCATTAGTTTTAGAAAGTTCATAATCACCTGGTGTTGCTGAAACATATATGACATCATTTATTTTTTCTTCAAATTCATTAAACTTAAGCGGTCTATTATCTAGTGCACTAGGTAGTCTAAATCCATATTCAACGAGTGTTTCTTTTCTCATTCTGTCTCCATTATACATTGCTCTAACTTGTGGAATAGTGACATGGGATTCATCAATTACAAGTAAAAAATCTTTTGGAAAGAAGTCTATTAAAGTTGTAGGTGTTTCACCTTCTTTCTTGCCGGTTAAATGTCTAGAATAATTCTCAATTCCTTTACAAAAACCTGTTTCACTAAGCATTTCTAAATCATAATTTGTTCTTTGTTCTAATCGTTGTAACTCAAGTAGTTTATTGTTTGCTTTAAAATATCTAAGTCTATCATTTAATTCTTCTCTTATAGTAGACACTGCACGTTTTAGTTTTTCTTCACTTGTTACAAAATGGGATGCAGCAAATATTGTTATTGTATCTTTGCTAGATATGACACTACCAGTAGTAATATCAAATTCTATTAATCTTTCTATTTCATCTCCAAATAAATCAATCCTATATGCACTTGTCCTTGAATATGCTGGAACTACTTCTATAGTATCTCCTTTAGTTCTAAATGTACCTCTTACTAAATCGATGTTATTTCTTTCGTATAACATATCTACTAGTTTTTTTAGTATATCGTCTCTATCAATAATATCTCCTACTTTTAAAGACAATATTTGATTTTCATATTCTTCTTTTTCACCTAGACCATATATACATGATACTGAAGCTACTACAATTACGTCATCTCTTGATATTAATGCTGAAGTAGCACTATGTCTTAATTCATCTATTTCATCATTTATCGAAGCATCCTTTTCAATAAAAGTATCAGATGAAGGAACATATGCTTCTGGTTGATAGTAGTCATAATAGCTAACAAAATATTCTACTCTGTTTTCAGGAAATAATTCTTTAAATTCAGAGTATAGTTGCCCTGCGAGTGTTTTATTATGTGCAAGTATTAATGTAGGTTTACCCACTTTCTCAATTACATTAGCTATAGTAAATGTTTTACCTGTACCTGTAGCACCAAGTAATACTTGATTTTTGTTACCTTTTTTTATACCATCTACTAATTTATCAATTGCTTTTGGTTGATCCCCAGATGGCACATAATTTGAAACAAGTTTAAATTGTGACATAGTTAAAACCTCTTTTCATATCTAGTTGATATTTTAACATTTATAATTATTTATGTAAATATACTTTTATTTTATTAAAATTTATGCTATTATTTTTATATTGGAGGTGTTTATAATGGCTAAATTTTGTGAAAAATGTGGTACTGAGTTAAAAAAAGATGATACTTTTTGCAGTAACTGTGGTAATTCTGTAAATGGAACTAAAGCTGTTGCAACTAGTCCTGTTAATAGTGGTAATTCTAAATCTAAAATAGCAGCTGGTCTTCTTGGTATATTCTTGGGAGCACTTGGTGTTCATAATTTTTATTTAGGATATACTGGTAAAGCAGTTGGACAATTATTACTTACTTTAG
This sequence comes from uncultured Eubacteriales bacterium, assembly GCA_900320735.1. GTDB lineage: Bacteria > Bacillota_I > Bacilli_A > RF39 > UBA660 > CAG-433. Next base: position 4,267 of record ONTJ01000009.1, on the reverse strand, counting down.
TTGGCTGGATAGCATGTGGATTAGGTCCAATAGCAGCATCCATTTGGGGATTAATTGAAGGTATCATGATTTTATGTGGTAGTATTAATAAAGATGCTGAAGGAAACGATTTAGTTGACTAAAAACAAAAAATTAAATATATTAATTTATATATATTTAATTTTTTTTATTACACTAATTTTATTATTAATATTACTTAAGAAAATACCATGTTTTTTTAAAATTATTTTTAAAATACCATGTCCTTTTTGTGGAATGACTAGAAGTTTTCATGAACTAATTAGATTTAATATTAGAGGTGCCTTATATTATAATTTTTTAACCATACCGCTAATATTATTTATAATTTATTCTATTATACTATTTATAAGTGATATACGAAAAAATGAAACTAAAATTTTAAATTTAATAACTAGTAAAAAATTTTATGTAGTATTGATAATACTCTTAATAATAAGTGAAATATTTAATATTATTCATAAAATATAAAAAAATATCTAATTTTTTAGATATTTTTTATTATCTTCCATAGAATGAACTTCCAAGTGATGGAAAATTAACATAATTTCTTGGATTTTGTGATCTATTTGTCCATCCAGAATAACTAGTATAACAAATACTTGAATCAACACAATACCAACCTGTTGCTATACCAAAGTGAAGATGGGCACCTGTAGTACATCCATCATAACCACCATAATAACTTGATGTTGATCGACCACCACCAGAATAAGCGATTACTGATGAAGTTGTTACTGTTTGTCCTACACTAGTATTTACAGATAATAGATGCATATATACTGTTGTATATTGTTTTCCACCTACTTTATGAGTTACAAATACTTGGTTACCACCACAACTAGACCTATAAATTATCATAGTTACTTTACCTGCAGCTGCTGGATATACTGGTGTTCCTTCACTTACACCTATATCTATTCCTGCATGTAATCTACTATAACCAAGTGTTGGATGATATCTCCAACCATATTCACTAGTTATTGTACCACTATTAATTGGTCTTCTAAATCCAGAAGCACTAATCACATCATTTGGACCTATACAACTAGATATTTCTTGATTATCTTTACATCCTATTTTTATATATTCGTTTATAGCTTCTTGTTTAGCCTTGATTTCTTCTGTTAGAGAGGCTCCCTCTTCTGCATATTTTGAAACATCAACATTTAATTTAGCTATTTGAGCTTCTAAATCTGCTATTTGTTTTTCAAGTGAAACTTGTCTTTCTTTTAACTCTTTTTGAAGTTCTTCTTGCTGTTTTATATTTGATCTGTATTTTTCAATTAGCCTCTTATTGTAATCAACTAATTGAGAACTCATACTCACTCTTATTATAAAATCAGATATGCTTTTAGCACCAAATATATATTCAAGGTAAGCATTTGTACCTTCTGATATTTGCTCTGTTTTCATTACTTCTTTTATCTGCTCTTTTGTGTCAGCAATTTCTACTTTTAATTCTTCTATTTTTTTAATTGCTTCCTCTATTTTTTGTTTATTAGTATTGATTTCTTGTTGTTTTTGATTTACTGAACTTTCATTTTGCTTTATCTGATTTTGACTTTGATTTTTCTTATCATTTATAGATGATTGCTCATCTTTTACTGCTTGAAGTTCTGATTTTAATTGGCCTAATGTCTTCGCATCAGCTTTAATAGGTATTACTATAAATATAACTAATATTAATATTACATAACTTATATATTTCTTCATTATATCTTTAAATACTTCCTTACAGCTCTACTACTTCCAAACATACCTACTATAATACCAATTCCAATTAATAATCCTGAAAGTATAAATGTAAATGGATAAGGTTTAATCAATCTTATAAATTGTGAGAATATTACACCACCTGTTTTTTCATACAAGAATGAATATCCATATATAGTTGCGACTACAGGAATTATTGAACCTATAATACCTATAAACAATCCTTCAATAACAAAAGGTTGCTTTATCGAAAAGTTAGATGCTCCAACTAATCTTTTTATTTCTATTTCTTCTTGTCTTGAGAAAATAGTTATTTTTATTGTATTTACTATTAAGAAAGCTGTTACTACAATTAATGATATAACTATAACTATTAATATTTTTTCAAGTATATTAAATATAGATATTAGAGAATCAATCATCCCTTCTCCATATTTAACCATTTGTATACCTTCTATTTTCTTTATATTATTAGCAGTTTGTGATATTTTAGATGAGTCTACTACTTTTACTAAATATGTATCATATAATGGATTTTCTTCTTCAGACCAAGATGATATGATTTCATTAAATATTTCTGATTCTTTTTTCATTCTCTTTGCAATTTCATGTTTTGAATCAAATGTTATTGATTCTATGTTATCTAATGATTGTATTGAAGATTTTATTTTTGCTTCACCGTCTTTATCTACATCTGTTTTTATATATGTCACTATAGTAAAATCATCTTTTATTATCTTAGTAAAATTTTCTACATTTAATGAACCAATTAGTGCCACTGAAACTATTAATAGAGTTACTGTTATACATGATATTGATGCTAGTGATAGACTAAAATTTCTAACTACATTTTTAAGACCATCTCTTATATTTTTTAATAATATCCTAATGTTTCTCATTCTTATCATAAGTTCCTTTCTCAAAATCTTTTTTTAGTCTACCTTTATCAAGTAATATAACTCTCTTCTTCATCTTATTTACTATATCTCTATCGTGTGTAACTACTATTACAGTTGTTCCTAAATTATTAATTACTTCTAATACTTTCATTATTTCCAATGAAGTATCAGGGTCCAAGTTTCCTGTTGGTTCATCACATATAACTAGTTTAGGTGCATTAACTATAGCTCTTGCAATTGCTACTCTTTGTTGCTCTCCACCAGATAATTGATCAGGATAACTCTTTACTTTTTCTTTTAATCCTACTAAGTCTAATGCTTTGATTGTCTTTGCTCTTACCTCAGATTTATCATAACCATACATTTCAAGTACAAATGCTACATTTTCATATACAGTTAATTTTGGTAAAAGTTTAAAGTCTTGGAAAACTATACCTATTTTTCTTCTTAATTTATATATTTTTCTATTTTTTAATTTATCTACTCTAACTCCACCTATTACTATTTCACCTTGTGTAGGTTTCTCTTCTCTATATAGCATTTTCATTAAAGTAGATTTACCACTTCCTGATGCTCCTATTATAAATACAAAATCACCTTTTTTTATTCTTAAATTTATCCCGTATAGAGCAGTTACCCCAGTTGGATATACTTTTTCTACATCTGTTATTTTTATAAATTCCATTTCAATCCTCCTTACTCTTTCATATTTAAATAACTTTCAATAAATTCTTCTATATCACCATCCATGACTTTATCTACATTACTTGTTTCATAATTTGTTCTATGATCTTTTACCATAGAATATGGATGCATTACGTAACTTCTTATTTGTGAGCCAAAATTAATTGAACTTTGATTTTTATTATTTTCTTTTGCTTCCTTAGCTTTTCTTTCTTCTTCTAGTGCATATAATTTACTTTTAAGTACTTTCATTGCTTGTTCTTTATTTTTTAATTGACTTCTTTCATTTTGACATGTCACAACTATGTTAGTTGGTATATGTGTTATTCTTACAGCCGAATCAGTCGTATTTACTCCTTGACCACCTGCACCAGATGACCTATATACATCAATTCGTAAATCATTTTCATTTATTTTAATATCAATATTATCATCTGCTTCCGGAATGACTTGAACCGCTGCAAACGAGGTATGTCTTCTATTATTTGAATCAAATGGTGAAATTCTGACTAATCTATGAACACCGTTTTCACCCTTTAAATAACCATATGCATTTATACCCTTGACCATTATTATTACTTTTTTAATTCCAGCTTCTTCCCCAGATAGTGTATCTAATATTTCATATTTAAATCCTTTCTTATCAAAATATCTAAGATACATTCTAAGTAACATATCAGCCCAATCACAACTTTCAGTTCCACCTGCACCAGAATGGATCTCTACAATTGCATTCTTACTATCATTTTTCCCACTTAATTTAGTCTCTAATTCTAAATTATTTATTTCTTTGGTTATAATATCAATCTCATCACTTATTTCATTAATAAGTTCTAAGTCATTGCTATCAATTATTTCAATATATGAATTTAGATTTTCCTTTAAAGTTTGTATATTTGAAACAATCTTTTTATCACTTGCTATTTGTTTAGATAATTCAATAGATTCAG